>QXZO01000149.1 GCA_009886305.1 Betaproteobacteria bacterium | reverse complement strand
ACTGTTCGGGAAACTCAGGCGACGTGCGCTCGTCACTAGTGTTCGAGGTCCGGGTGGCGGCTACCGTATTAGCCAGCCTACAGAATCGATTACCGTAGGTGAGATCATAAGGGCGGTTGATGAAACCGTTGATGCAACTCAGTGCGGCGGGTTAAAAAATTGCAAAGACGATAAAGAGTGCATTACCCATGAGCTTTGGACAGGTTTAAATGAACGTATTTTTGATTATATGGATACCGTGAGGCTTGCAGATTTAGTTGAGAAACGGGCTGTCAAGATGAATGGTGTTCACAAAATTAAGTTTGAGAAAACTAGCCGTGTGTAATTATTTGCTGATTTTTGGGTTAGCTCCGGCAAGAGTGGAGCTCTAGTTGATGTCGGTATATTTCGATCATAATTCCACGACAAAGCTAGCTGCGCCTGCGTTTGAGGCAATGCTACCTTTTCTTCAGGAACAATATGGAAATGCCTCCAGTCGGCATGACTTAGGAACAACCGCGCGTGAGGCTATCAATCAGTCGAGAGAGAAGGTCGCCTCGCTAGTTGGAGTTCATTCCTCTCAAGTAATTTTCACTTCAGGAGGAACTGAATCAAACAATATGTTCATTAATGGAATGACCTCTTACCTGGCTCCAGGTAGGGTGCTGATTGGAGCAATTGAACATCCTTGTGTTGTTGGGCCATCAAGATATCTTGCCCGATTGGGATGGTCAGTCGATACTATTCCTGTCTCCAAGGACGGT
Organism: Betaproteobacteria bacterium; assembly: GCA_009886305.1. Lineage (GTDB taxonomy): Bacteria > Pseudomonadota > Gammaproteobacteria > Burkholderiales > Eutrophovitaceae > Eutrophovita. The sequence continues at coordinate 7,952 of QXZO01000149.1, read as the reverse complement.
GAAATAGAGGCTAGTGAAGTTGCCGATCTTACAATAGAAAAAGATTGCTTGGTGTCGGTGATGATGGCCAATAATGAAACGGGTGTGATACAACCTGTTGCAGCAATCGCTGCACAGGTAAGAAAAGGTGGTGGGTGGATGCATACTGATGCTATTCAGGCGGTGGGTAAAATGCCCTTATCATTTAACGAGAGTTGTGTCCATGCGATGAGTCTTTCGGCTCATAAGATCAGTGGGCCCAAAGGCATTGGCGCCTTAATTATTGATAAAAAGTTACCTATTGATGCTTTTATTCGAGGGGGCGGACATGAATCTGGCTTGCGGTCGGGCACTGAAAATGTCGCTTCAATTGTCGGCTTTGGTGTTGCAGCGGAACTCGCAAACGAAACGGTGAAGGATTATGGGGCGCGATTAAGTATTATGCGCGACAAGATAGAGGGTCAGTTGGCTTGTTTGGGGGCCGTTATACACGGAGGCCGATTGCCTCGTTTGGGTAATACCTCTTATTTTTCCATTCCAGGTATACAAGGTGAAACGCTAGTTATGGAGTTGAATAAGTCCGGTTTTGCGGTCGCAAGTGGGTCGGCATGTTCTAGTCATGGTAGTGATTCAAGCGAGACATTAAGAGCGATGGGGGTTTCTGAGGAACTTGCACACGGTGCAGTGCGTCTTAGTCTTGGATTAGAGAACTCAATGGAAGAGTGTGAGAAGTTCATAACGAATCTGAAACAAATCGTTTCCAGATTAAAAGATTTAGTTTTACTTACGGTTTAAATCAAATACCAATTAATTATGCCAATACAAGTTACGCAAAAAGCAGCGCTTCACATCCAACGGTCTCTCGAAAAGGAGGGGGGTGTGGGTTTGAGGTTTGGGGTTAAAACTGTCGGGTGCTCAGGCCTGAGTTACACGTTTGAAAAAGCTTCCGAGATTACGTCAGAGGATGAAATATTTGAGACCGAAAATGTGAAGGTGTTAGTTAAAAAAACTGACCTTCTGTTTTTAGATGGATCAACTCTTGACTTTGAAAGACAAGGCTTAAATGAACTATTCAAAGTTGAGAATCCTAAAGCTGCAGCTACTTGTGGCTGCGGTGAAAGTTTCACGATTGAAGAAAACAACTAAGGTGTATTAACGACATGAGTACTGCAATTGATAATATTGTTAACCAACCTTATACGGCTGGGTTTAAAACCGAAATTGAAACCGACTCTGTCGCTCGTGGGTTAAGTGAGGATGTTATCCGCACGATATCCAGCAAAAAAAATGAGCCCGATTGGTTATTAGATTTCCGCTTAAAGGCCTATAGACATTGGTTGACCATGAAAGAACCTAAGTGGCCAAATGTCACCTATCCTAAAATTGATTTTCAGGACATCATTTACTATTCCGCACCAAAACCCAAAGCGACTAAAAAGTCTATGGATGAGGTTGATCCTGAGTTGTTGGAGACATTTGAGAAGCTTGGCATTCCTATGAATGAACGAGCCGCGCTTGCAGGCGTTGCCGTTGATGTTGTGTTTGATAGCGTATCCGTAACGACTACTTATAAAGAAAAATTAGCAGAGTATGGAATCATTTTTTGTTCTTTTTCTGAGGCAGTTAGAGACCACCCAGATCTAATCAAACGTTATCTGGGTAGTGTTGTTCCGTATACGGATAATTTTTATTCTGCGTTGAATTCAGCGGTGTTTACTGATGGGTCGTTTTGTTACATTCCCAAAGGGGTTAAATGCCCGATGGATTTGTCAACTTATTTCCGAATTAATACTCAAGATTCTGGGCAGTTTGAAAGAACGTTGATCGTCGCTGAGGAAGGTAGCCAGGTGTCGTATTTAGAAGGGTGCACCGCGCCTCAGTTTGATACGAATCAACTTCACGCTGCAGTGGTCGAGTTGATCGCTTTGGATAACGCTGATATCAAATACTCAACGGTACAAAATTGGTACGCTGGTGATGAAAATGGTGTGGGTGGGATTTTTAACTTCGTTACCAAGCGAGGACTCTGTAAAGGAGTTAATTCCAAGATTTCATGGACTCAGGTTGAGACTGGATCAGCAGTCACATGGAAGTATCCTTCTTGTGTCTTGCTAGGTGATAATTCGATAGGTGAATTTTACTCTGTCGCATTGACCAACAATATGCAGCAAGCTGATACCGGAACAAAAATGTTCCATATTGGAAAGAATACGCGCAGTCGTATCATTAGTAAGGGTATCTCCGCAGGAAAATCAAATAACAGTTATCGTGGTTTAGTTAAGGTTTCGCCGAAAGCCGATGGCGCTCGTAACTACTCTCAATGTGACTCTATGCTCATCGGAGATCTTTGCGGTGCGAACACGTTTCCTTATCTTGAGGTTGGTAACAAGAGCGCGACTGTGGAGCATGAAGCAAGTACATCTAAGATTGGTGAGGAGCAACTGTTTTATTTCTTGAGTCGGGGTATTGACTCTGAAGAAGCAGTTTCAATGATTATTAATGGATTTGTTAGAGATGTATTTATGCACTTGCCCATGGAGTTTGCGGTCGAGGCAACAAAACTACTCGGTCTCAAACTGGAAGGAAGTGTTGGATGATTTCAAATAATGCGGAAGTGATTTTAAATGCTCAAGACTTGTCGGCGAGCATTACTGGTACTCAGATTTTGAAAGGGTTTGATATTACCGTCAAGGCGGGGGAAATACATGCAATTATGGGTCCAAATGGCTCGGGAAAAAGTACTTTTTCAAAAGTGGTTGCCGGACATCCGTCATATTCAGTAGACGGAGGAATTTTAGAATTTAGAGGGAAAAATTTAACGGACCTCGAGCCCGACGAACGGGCTAAGCTCGGTATCTTTCTGGGGTTTCAATATCCAGTAGAGGTGCCAGGTGTTACGAATGGCGCGTTCTTGAGATTAGCTTATAACACGGTGCAAGGAGCTCGTGGCAAGGATGAATTAGATCCTCTTGAATTTGATGACTATATTCAAAGTAAATTGAATTTATTGAGTATGAATGCAGAATTTTTAGAGCGCAGCCTGAATGACGGATTTTCTGGGGGTGAAAAAAAGAGAAATGAAATTCTCCAGATGGCAATTCTCGAGCCAACATTAGCAATATTGGATGAAACTGATTCTGGGCTTGATATTGACGCATTGCGTGTCGTTGCAAATGGAGTCAACACTTTGCACGGTGATGCTGATGCTGTCGTACTTGTTACTCATTATCAGAGATTATTAAATTATATCGAGCCGGATTTTATTCATGTTGTTGATGGAGGCCGTGTGATTAAGACGGGCGACAAGTCACTCGCACACGAGCTTGAATCTCGAGGGTACGAGTGGATTCTGGAAGAAAATCGTTCGAGTGTGGCATGAGCGAGCAATCAATTGAATTTACTGCCTCTTTGCTGAAGGATAATGGGGCGAGCCTCGAATTGTCTCAGGAGCAGTGGCTGAAGGAGCGTCAGCAAGAGGCTCGCTCCCAATTAGAAAATCATTCATTACCAACCACTGCTGAAGAAGAGTGGAGGTTTACCGACCTGACCGGACTGTATAAGAGAACATTATCAGTTCCACGAGCTGATGCGCCAGTTGATGCGGCGGTCGTTAGGTCATTAGTCATCCCAGAGGCTTTAAGCTCCATTGTCCTAGTGGACGGAGTTTATTCTCCTGATATGAGCTCCGTCGATGCGGGTAAAACTAAAATTCGAGTGAGTGACCTTAAAGCCGCTTTACAAGATGAAAGTTTAACGTCGTTATTAAAAGATCAATTAAATAAAATTGATGGCGACGGTATTAGCGCTTTTGGTGAAATGAATACCGCACTATTCAAAGATATCGTAGTCATTCATGTTGGTTCTGGTGTTCAAGCCTTTGAGACCATTCATGTTTTGAATGTTAGTACCGGTAAGCAGACATTCAATCATCCTCGACTACTTCTTATTGCGGAAAAGCAGGCAAAAGTATGTCTTTTTGAAGATTACGTTGGAATTGGGGGCTTCGAATATATGACTAATTCAGTGTCTGAATTATCACTTGCTGCTGATTCTGAGGTAATTCACGTCAAGCTTCAACGGGATGACGATAGCGCTTATCATATCGCTCATACGCACGTGGGTGTGGATAGTGGGGCTTTGTATCGGAATTGGTCGATCAGTGTTGGAGCTGCGGTCTCAAGGCATAATTTGGTGACACGCCAACGGCAAGAAGGCGGTAGCATAAAAATTAAGGGTCTAGCACTTGGCCATGGAAAAAGAATTGTAGATACTCACTCTTGTATCGAACACACCCAGCCTCATGGTGAGTCAAACCAAGTTCATAAAACCATTGCTGGCGGTCGTTCAAAGGTTGTTTTCAATGGTAAAGTAAAAGTGCATAAAAATGCACAACAAACTAACTCCAGTCAGCAAAATCGTAATCTTTTACTGAGTGCTCGCGCGTCAGTTGATGCTAAGCCAGAGCTGGAGATCTTCGCCGATGATGTTAAATGTGCTCATGGAGCAACTGTGGGGCAAGTGAGCGAAGATGAATTATTTTATTTGAAGACACGAGGTCTTGATGATGCTATTGCTCGTAATGTACTCAATTATGCATTTGCGAAAGAGGTCATCGACGACTTACCTATCCAGTCCTTGGGTGGTGTCATCGAAAGTTATATCAAGGAGCAAACTAAAACATGAATATAGGTAGGATATAGATGGATAAATTAGATATAGAAGTTCTATCCGGAAAATTAGATGCAGAGCTTATTAAAAAAGACTTTCCTGTTTTATCTAATTCTGTGAATAACGCACCATTGGTTTATTTAGACAGTGGTGCAAGCGCGCAAATGCCTCAATCGGTCATAGATCGAATCAACCATTATCATCAGTATGAACATGCGAATATTCACCGTGGAGTTTATGAGCTATCTGAGCAAGCTACGATCTCATATGAATCAGTGAGGTCGACGGTGGCACGTTTTTTAAACGTCACGGATACAGCGGAAGTGATCTTTACCAAGGGCACAACGCATGCAATAAATTTAGTTGCACATGCGTTTGGCCGCACCTTTGTTCGTGCTGGAGATGAGATAGTCATCTCTCACATGGAACATCATTCGAATATTGTGCCATGGCAGCAGTTATGCGAGGAGGTTGGCGCGACTTTGAAAATCATTCCCATTAGTGATATCGGCGAATTAGATTTAGAGGAATACCGTCGTCTATTGTCAGACCGAACTAAAATCGTAGCTGTTACCCATGTCTCTAATGTCCTTGGAACTATAAATCCAATTAAGGAGATGGTGGCATTAGCTCATGCTAAGGATATTCCAGTATTAGTTGATGGCGCTCAAGGGGCGCCTCACATGAAAGTTGATCTTCAAGAGTTAGATTGTGATTTCTATATTTTCTCTGGGCATAAGGTGTGCGGACCGACGGGTATCGGTATTCTTTACGGTAAGCGCGACTGGTTGGAGCGAATGAACCCTTATGAAGGTGGGGGAGATATGATTCTCTCCGTAACTTTCGAAAAAACCACCTATGCTGAGATACCAGCAAAGTTCGAGGCAGGTACTCCTCCCATTGCTTCTGCGATTGGTCTAGGTGAAGCAATAAAATATCTCGAGTCAATTGGTCTTGAAAATATTGAAAACCATGAAAAGGTTCTAACTCAATACGCAACAGAGGCATTATCAGATATCAGCGGGCTCACAGTTTACGGAACTGCTCCGCAAAAAGCGGGTGTCATTTCGTTCGGTGTTAAAGGTGTGCACCCTCATGATATGGGAACGTTACTCAGCGATGATGGTGTTGCTGTTAGAGCCGGTCATCATTGTGCGCAACCTGTTATGCAAAGGTATAAAGTGCCTGCAACAACACGTGCCTCATTCTATTTGTACAACACGCTTGACGACATAGATAAACTAGTTGACTCCGTGCGAAGTGCAAAGAAAATATTTAGTTAGGAGTTTTTAAATATGAGCTCTAAGCAGATGTATCAAGAAGTGATCTTAGATCATTGTAAAAAACCTCGTAATTGGGGTCAGGTGCCGGATGCCACGCACAAAGCTGAGGGTATAAACCCGTTGTGTGGCGATCACATCTGGGTCAGTATGAATGTTGTTGATGAAAAGATAGAGGATATTCAATACGAGGGAGAGAGTTGTGCTATTTGCATGGCTTCTGGCTCAATGATGACCGCAAAAGTGAAAGGTAAAGCTTGTACCGAGGCGATTGATTTGACTGAGCAGTTTCGTGTACTAACCACTGAGGAAGAAAATAAGGAGGAACCATCTGGACTTGGTAGTCTTGCCGTGTTTTCCGGGATCCGCGACCTTCCCTCAAGAGTTAAGTGTGCACTGCTACCATGGCACACACTGATCGCGGCGATTAACTCACAAAGCGAAATTTCGACGGAAGGGGATAAAGACCCAGTTCCTGGCTCAGGTACCGAAAAGGTAAATAATTAACATATGCCCAAAATTGCTGATCTAGAAGTTACTCCTAATCCTAACGCACGAAAATTCGTGCTCAAGGAGCCTATAACTTATGGTGTCGCAAAGTCGTATGAGTCGATTGATGAAGCCGTTGGGGACGATCTTGCTACTCAATTATTTAAGGTCGATAGTGTTGTCTCTATCTTTTACGTAGATAATTGGATAACAGTGACTCAAGACGGAAGTGCGGATTGGAAAGATTTGATGCGAACATTAGCTGAGCCAATTCGATCCGCTCCTGCTGCTACTCAGGCTTCAGAGGAGGCATCACAAACCGCCAGTTGGCTGCAAACCGACGACTCTAGTTTGTCAGAGACAGATCGGGCTAAATTGGCGCAAATTAATGAACTGCTTGATGATCGTGTAAGACCTTACCTACAAAGTGATGGTGGCGATCTTTATGTTGTTGGCCTAGAGGACAATGTCTTGAGTGTTCATTATCAAGGTGCGTGTGGCAGCTGCCCGAGTTCATTATCTGGAACACTTGCTGGCATTACTGGATTGGTCCGTGAGATTGATCCAAATATCGATGTAATTGCTGTTTAGGTCTCGCTATTTTCGGAACTTAATTTCAAGAGGTCGACGCGAAATATGAGTGAGTGGCAGAAAGTATGCTCAACTGGGGATATCCCCCTTGGTGAGTGGCATCAATCAGATGTGGACGGAACTACTGTCGTTATATATAACGTAGATGGAGAATTCTTTGCGATTGAAGATGTTTGCACGCACGACGGGGCCATCTTGAGTGGATGCCCCTTAGAGGGCGATGAAGTCGTTTGTCCTCGACATGGCGCAAGATTTTCAGTTAAAACCGGCGAGGCTTTAAGTGCTCCAGCTTGGGAGGCGACAGCAACATTTCCGATAAAGATAGAAAACGACGAAATTTGGGTGCAAGATTTAAGGTGGGATTAATTTTTTAAGGTCTACTGAACTTTCTTGATGAATGATATGCCGTTCAAGATTTCCAATAAAAATTTAACTCGCTCCTCCGTTAATTCTAGGTTTTCATGTTCACAAATAATTTTACTCGGGCCCGAGAATCGAATATCGTTTCTTGTTTGTACCAGCTCAATGATGTCCATAGGGTCGCATAGAGGCTCAGCGTGAAATGCTACTGTGGTTTTATGTGGCCCTGAGTCTATTTTTGAAATACCTAACTTTTTCCCAATGATTCTCAGCTGATGAGATGCTAGTAAGGCTTTAGATTCCAATGGGAGCAATCCAAATCGATCGATTAGCTCCTCTTCAATTTTCTCCAGTTGTACCGTTTCTGAGGTATTCGCTAGTCGCTTGTAAATAACAAGCCGCTCATGAACGTCAGGACAGTATTCATCTGGAAGAAGGGTTGGTGTGTGTAAAACGATCTCGGTTCCTTGTGGAATTTGGATGTCTATATTTGGTTCTTTTCCTAATTTTAAGGATTGAACAGCTCTATCTAACATATCAACATATAGTTGAAATCCAATTTCTTGTAAATCTCCACTTTGGGAA
>QXZO01000148.1:1478-11175 GCA_009886305.1 Betaproteobacteria bacterium | reverse complement strand
CTCACCCCCCCTTTGAAATACCGCAAGAAGCATATGCCGTTTGGAATGCTCAAGCCAAAGGGCGAGCAATGGAGACTGAATGGGTGACGCTTCAGGGTAAACACCAAAGCAAATATCCAGATCTAAATAAAGAGTTACACAGACGTTTATCTGGAAAGGTGCCTAATGATTGGGTAGAAAAATTAAATACGGAAATTCAGACTTGGAATGCTAAAGCTGAAAAATTGGCGACGAGAAAGGCATCTCAGAATGCGTTGGAGTATATGGGGCCAAAGTTACCAGAATTAATTGGTGGGTCCGCAGATCTTGCGGCCTCTAATTTAACCATGTGGTCAGGGTCGAAGCCTATCAGTTCATCAAGTTCGGGCAACTATTTATTTTATGGAGTGCGAGAGTTTGGGATGGCCGCCATAATGAATGGGCTAGCGTTGCACGGAGGGTTTATTCCTTATGGTGCGACATTTCTGGTTTTTTCGGATTACTGTCGGAATGCGTTACGAGTGGCAGCACTAATGAACCTGAGATCACTCTTTGTGTTCACTCACGATTCAATTGGTTTGGGCGAAGATGGTCCCACTCACCAGCCGGTCGAGCATGCGGCGAGCTTGAGAGTAATACCAAATTTAGATGTATGGAGGCCATGCGATGCGGTTGAGACTCTGGTTGCTTGGGGTGAAATGATTAACCGTGTTGACGGCCCAAGTTGCCTGCTGGCGACGCGTCAAGGGGTCCCTCATCAAGAAAAAACAACCGATCAAATTAATGATATTTCTAGGGGCGGTTACGTGTTAAGTGACGTTAGTAATCCTCAGGCGATCATTTTGGCAACAGGATCCGAGGTGTCGCTTGCAATAGATGCTCAGAGAGTACTAGAGGCCGAAGGGATCTCGACTCGGATTGTATCTATGCCATCTACGAATGTATTTGATCGCCAGAACGTTGAGTATCGTGAAGCTGTTTTGCCTAAAGGGGTTTCCAAAGTCGCGGTCGAGGCAGGGGTTACAGACTTTTGGCGTAAATATGTAGGAACTGATGGAGCTGTAGTAGGGGTAGACACGTTTGGTGAATCTGCTCCAGCCGCAGCTTTGTATGAGTATTTTGGCGTCACTGTTCAGGCAGTTGTGAGCGCCGTTAAAGCAGTTAAGAGCTAGTCGCTAACTTTAGGGTTAGCGCGTTAAGTTATATATAAATATTGATAGAAGGAGTTAACGTATGACGATTCGTGTCGCGATTAATGGTTATGGTCGCATTGGAAGAAATATTCTTAGGGCTCATTACGAGGGCGGTAAAAGCCACGATATCGAGATTGTTGCAATTAATGATCTTGGTGATGCTGCGACTAATGCACATTTGACCCAATATGACACGGCTCACGGCCGTTTTCCTGGTGATGTATCTATTGAGGACGACCACCTTATAGTGAATGGAGACAGAATTAAGGTTGTGGCTGAGCGAAACCCAGCTGCGTTGCCTTGGGCTGAGTTAAAGGTGGATGTGGTTCTAGAGTGCACAGGTTTTTTTGCATCAAAAGAAAAGGCTGGCGCGCACATTCAGGCTGGCGCAAAAAAAGTGGTTATATCTGCTCCCGGAGGTAAAGATGTTGACGCAACTATTGTTTATGGCGTCAATCATGAATCACTCACGTCAAAAGCAGAGGTAATATCAAATGCGTCATGTACAACCAATTGCTTGGCTCCTGTTGTTAAGGCGCTAAATGATACCGTAGGGGTTGTAAATGGGCTGATGACAACGATTCATGCATATACCAACGACCAGGTCCTAACTGATGTTTATCACGAAGATTTGCGCCGGGCACGTTCTGCAACCATGTCTATGATTCCTACAAAAACTGGAGCAGCAGCTGCTGTTGGGTTGGTGCTTCCAGAGCTTAACGGTAAATTGGACGGTTTTGCTATGCGTGTACCAACAATCAATGTTTCAGTTGTTGATTTATCGTTTGTCGCGAAACGGTCAACTTCAGTAGATGAGGTTAATCAAACAATAAAAACAGCATCGGAGGGAAGTTTAAAGGGAATACTTGAGTACAGCGACGGGCCTTTGGTATCAGTGGACTTTAACCATAACCCAGCCTCATCGATTTTTGATGCCACGTTAACGAAGGTTTCAGAGGGGACATTAGTAAAAGTATGCTCTTGGTATGATAATGAGTGGGGCTTCTCCAACCGCATGTTAGATACAACTGTGGCCCTGGTGTCTGCAGCTTAGTGCTACTAAGTTTTTTATAAACGGGCTCGGAAGGAGCAGAATCCGTTGCTTGCTCGATAACCGAGAATGAAGATATGAAGTTTAAAACACTAGATGAAATGGCTCTTATTGGTAAGCGTGTTCTTATTCGCTCCGACCTAAATGTTCCATTCGGTGATAGTCGAGAGATATCGGATGACACGAGAATAGTGGCCTCTTTGCCTGCGATTCGGCAAGCAATGTCCTCTGGTGCCGCCGTTATGATTATGTCGCACCTCGGGCGGCCCAAAGCGGGTACATTTCAAGAGGAATTCTCCTTGGCGCCTGTCGCAAAACATCTATCGAGTTTATTGGGAACGAATGTTCCACTCGTTAAGGAGTGGACATCAGGCGTTGATGTTGGGCCAGGTCAGGTTGTGTTGCTTGAAAATTGTCGAATGAATGTAGGTGAGACCGATAACGACGAGGCGCTCTCAAAACAATTAGCGCTATTGTGTGATGTTTACGTGAATGATGCGTTTGGTGCTGCTCATAGAGCCCACGCATCTACATACGGAGTGGCGCAATACGCTGATGAATGTTGTGCTGGCCCTTTGGTAGTTGAAGAGGTAAATGCATTAACCAAGGCTCTAGCATCGCCCAAGAAACCTCTTGTGGCGATCGTTGGGGGGGCTAAGGTTTCTACGAAGCTTACGATTCTTTTAGAGTTGGCAAAAAAAGTGGATCATTTAGTCGTTGGTGGTGGTATAGCGAATACCTTTTTATTGGCCAAGGGTAGAAATATAGGTGGCTCCTTAGCAGAAAAAGATTTAGTTGACGCGGCGAGTGCTGTTATTGATCAGATTGAGTCACGAGGGGGTAAAATACCTTTGCCGAATGATGTTGTTTGTGCGGCCTCATTCGATCAAGACGCCGAGGCGACAAGAAAGCGCATAGACGAGGTTAATGACAGCGATTTGATCCTCGATTTTGGAGCCGAGACTATGGGCGAAATAGCGCAGATTATTAAGCATGCGGGGACAATTGTGTGGAACGGTCCTTTAGGTGTGTTCGAGTTTGATCAGTTCTCCAATGGAACGCGAGTGTTGTCGCAGGCCATTGCTGAGTCAACGGGCTTTTCTATAGCAGGCGGAGGGGACACGATAGCTGCAGTTACTAAATTTGGGGTGACTGATAAAATTGATTATATATCTACGGCCGGCGGAGCTTTTTTAGAGTTTTTAGAGGGAAAGGTATTGCCAGCGTTAGATGTGCTTGAAAAGCGAGCTAATGAGACAAACTAAATTTTAGTGGCCTAAAAGGCCGATTGATTCTAATTTTGATATAGAGGATTTTGACATATGGCTTTAGTTTCCATGAGACAGTTGCTTGATCATGCGGCTGAGAATAATTACGGAGTGCCAGCGTTTAATGTAAATAATCTTGAACAGGTGCAAGCAATCATGGAGGCTGCTTCTGAGACTTCAAGCCCTGTGATTATGCAAGCGTCCGCTGGTGCGCGAAAATATGCCGGCGAGCCTTTCCTTAGGCATCTGATACTTGCTGCAATTGAACAATATCCGGATATTCCTATCGTTATGCATCAAGATCATGGCGCCTCGCCAGCTGTATGTCAGCGCTCTATTCGTTCCGGGTTTTCCAGCGTGATGATGGACGGTTCATTAGAAGAGGACGCGAAGACACCGGCTTCGTATGAATACAACGTGGATGTAACAAAACACGTAGTGGATATGGCCCATTCCGTAGGTGTTTCCGTGGAAGGAGAGCTTGGCTGTTTGGGATCGTTAGAAACGATGGAGGCAGGGAAAGAAGATGGATCCGGCGCAGAAGGAACATTAACGATGGATATGCTGTTAACTGACCCAGAGCAGGCTGCTGATTTTGTGGCAAAGACTGGTGTTGATGCATTAGCTATCGCTATTGGCACGTCGCATGGTGCATATAAATTTACCCGAAAACCAACGGGAGATATCTTGGCGATAGATCGTATTCGCGCAATTCATAATAAAATTCCTAATACTCATCTAGTGATGCATGGCTCCTCCAGCGTTCCACAGGAGTGGTTAACAATAATTCGCGAGCATGGCGGAGACATGAAAGAGACCTACGGTGTTCCGGTGGAGGAAATTCAGGAGGGCATTAAACACGGAGTTCGCAAAATTAATATCGATACCGATATTCGTTTAGCTATGACAGGTGCTATTCGACGAGCGTTTGATAATGATAAGGGTGAATTTGACCCTAGAAAGTACCTTAAGCCGGCGAAAGAAGCAGCAAAGTCCATCTGTAAGGATCGATTTGAGGCATTCGGTACAGCAGGAAATTCTGGAAAAATAAAACCTATGCCGCTTGACGATATTGCGGTTATCTATGAAAACGCGTAACGCCTAAAGTCTTTTAAACAACAAGAAAATATCCAAAGTAAAGTGATGAGTAAAATTCGTAAAGCTAGCAAACCAATTGTAGGAATTATTATGGGTAGCGAAAGCGATTGGAACATTATGAAACACTCATCCGATTGCTTAGAGTCATTTGGGATCACCCATGAAACGCGTGTTGTCTCTGCGCATCGCACGCCAGACGAGATGTTCCAATACGCGGAGGAGGCTCAACGTCGGGGAATAAAGATCATAATTGCTGGCGCGGGGGGTTCAGCGCATCTACCAGGAATGATTGCGTCTAAAACGACGATACCGGTCTTGGGTGTTCCAGTTACCACCAAAGCCATGAACGGTCTTGACTCTCTCCTTTCCATAGCACAAATGCCTAAAGGAATACCGGTAGCAACATTTGCTGTTGGTGAGGCTGGTGCAGCTAATGCCGCGCTCTTCGCCGCGGCGTCTTTGGCGTTAGATGATGAAAAATTGAGCCGAAAGCTCACTATGTTCCGTAAGCGCCAGCGTACGAAAGTTAGGGCAATGAAATTGCCTGTAAAACGTTTGAAGTAATGATTCAACCAGGATCTTGGCTAGGAATCCTCGGAGGGGGACAGCTTGGAAGAATGTTTACGCAGGCGGCTCAAAGTATGGGCTACAGAGTGGCCGTCCTCGACCCCGACCCCTCGAGTCCTGGCGGAAGGATTTCGGATAGCCATTTGATGACTGAGTATGATGATCTGGATGGACTAAAAGAACTCGCGCGATTCTCTTCTGCAGTGACTACTGAATTTGAAAATATTCCAGCGGATAGTCTTCGTTTCCTCAGTGATTTACTGTCAGTAAGTCCCCAGGCTGAGGCCGTTGAAGTGGCGCAGGACCGAATTCGTGAAAAAACATTTTTAGATAAACATGGATTTAGGGTGGTGCCTTATGCAATTTTTAATGATGCTAATGACCTTGCTAGCCTTCCACAAAATTTAGTTTACCCAGGACTTTTAAAGGTCAGTCGTTTTGGTTATGACGGAAAAGGGCAGATCCTGATTAAGGATTTTACCGAACTTAAAGCTGGGTTTGAAAAGCTTGGCAGCGTGCCCTGTGTGTTTGAACAGTTTTTGCCGCTCGAAGCTGAGGTGTCAGTCATTGTTGCTCGAGATCAAATGGGAGATACTGCTGTTTTCCCGGTTGCAGAGAATCAGCACTGCAATGGGATACTAGACCTAACGATTGCTCCTGCGCGTGTTGCTGACCCCATTGTGTCCGAAGCAAAACAAATTGCCTTATCACTTGGTGAAGTACTCCAATACGAGGGTGTATTGTGTGTGGAGTTTTTTATTTTGAGTGATGGTGGATTAGTCATTAATGAGATAGCTCCCAGGCCCCATAACAGCGGGCATTTTTCAATGGATGCCTGTAGCGTTTCTCAGTTTGAGCAACAAGTGCGTGTAACCAGCGGCTTGCCTTTGATTAAGCCAAGGCAGCACACTTCTGCTGTAATGATTAATCTTTTGGGAGATTTATGGGAAAACGGAGAGCCCCCATGGGGTCGGGTCTTAAACGATGACCGTGTTCGGCTTCACCTTTATGGGAAGGATGATGCGCGTCCAGGACGTAAGATGGGACACTTAACTATTATCGATAAGAATTTGGATGAGGCTTTAATCTTATCTCAGCAAATTAAGACAGTACTGGGGAAGAAGTGAATACAAGCCAATCAAATGCAATTTTCGAGACAAAGATCAGCTCATTAGAATTTCTATATCGAGGTAAAGTTAGAGATATATATAAGATCGATACGGATCGTCTACTTGTAGTTCAAACAGATCGGCTGTCAGCTTTCGATGTTGTTTTGCCAGATCCAATTCCTGGTAAAGGCTGCTTACTTACAGAACTCTCAGTGTTTTGGTTTAAAAAACTGTCTCATGTAATTTCTAATCATTGGTTAGATCAATCGCCACGAGATTTTGTGACCGATAAGGAATTAGGTCAAATTAAAGGCCGTGCCATGGTTGTGCGTAGGCTCACGCCTCTACCAGTCGAAGCGATTGTAAGAGGATATTTAGCAGGGTCAGGATGGAAGGAATATCAGCAAACGGCAAAAATATGTGGTATCTCGCTGCCTCCTAATCTTCGAGAAGCACAAAAACTACCCCAAACTATTTTTACTCCATCAACGAAGGCCGAAATTGGAGACCATGATGAAAATATACCTTTTGCTGTAGTGGAAGAAAAAATAGGGAAAGAATATGCGAGCGTGATTCGAGATGTTTCATGTAACCTTTATGAAGAGGCGTCCGCTTATGCGCTGGAACGAGGAATTATTATTGCCGACACTAAATTTGAGTTTGGAACCGATTCCAATGGTAAGATTTACCTTATTGATGAAGCATTAACTTCAGATTCCTCTAGATTTTGGCCTCAAAATCAATATTTCGTCGGATCGAGTCCCCCTTCCTTTGACAAACAATTTGTTCGCGATTGGCTTGAATCAATTTCTTGGGATAAAAAACCACCGGCGCCTGGTGTTCCCGAAGACATTGTCCAGAAAACCTCAGATAAATATCGAGAAGCCCTCACGTTGCTCACTAGATGAATCCTCGGGAGTGATTTTGAGTAAACGAATTACTACGGATATATCAGCCGCAGCGCGTTTATTAACCGAGGGACGATTAGTCGCCTTCCCAACGGAAACAGTATATGGATTGGGGGCTGATGCGTTGAATCCATCCGCGGTCAGGCGTGTGTATGAGGCGAAATCTAGACCTTTTGGTCATCCGTTAATCATTCACGTTGGTAATATGCATTTGCTTGACGAGTTAGCTCAAGACATACCAGATAACGCAAGAGCCTTAGTTAGGCATTTTTGGCCTGGGCCTTTAACATTAGTATTGAAAGCCTCAGATAACGTCCCTCGCATTGTTACGGGCGGCCAAGACACAGTTGCGATTAGATTTCCTGCGCATCCTATGGCGATAGCTTTGCTAAAAGAATTTGGTGGTGGGGTGGTTGGTCCATCAGCTAACAAGTTTGGTCATTTATCCCCAACGAAAGCAGCTGACGTAGATAGTGACTTTGGGCCAGAGGTTGATCTTATTCTTAATGGGGCGTCTTGTCCCGTAGGAATAGAGTCGACTATTATAGGGTTTGATGGTGAGTTTCCTATTATGTTGCGGCCCGGAATGATAACCAAGAGAGCGATATCGGCGGAAATCTCCAAAGAGTTTTTTGAAGCGGGAGCCGAGCCCCCAAGAGTTCCCGGATCTTTATCGGCGCATTACGCGCCAACTACGAGGCTAGTCGTTTTGCACGCGGACGACATTCGGCGATATTTAAAAGAAAACTCGGAATTGCACGACGTTGCCCTACTAACTATTACCCCGCTTTTTAAAACACATCCGAATAATAAAATGATTGTTGCTTCGACGGATCCTGACAATTACGCTAAAAATTTGTATGAATCGTTAAGAGAGCTTGATCGCGTTGGGGCCAAGATAATAATTGTTGAGTCAGTTCCTTTGACGGATGCTTGGGATGGAATTCGAGACCGGTTGGAAAGAGCCGCAGGTTCTTTTTAGTCTGCGCGCACTAGATAATCGAGGGCTTTGGAAACTCCACCCTCACGAAAGGAAAAAGAGCATATCTTCAACCCCATCTCTATACCTGATAGGGTGCCAGCTAAAGATAAATCGTTTAGGTCTCCTAGATGACCAATTCGAAATACTCGATCGTTAAATTTACCCAGTCCTGTTCCGAGTGACATATCGAATTTACTGAGAATTATTTGTCGTAACTGGTTGGCACTCCCGTTAGCTGGCGTCATAACTGCGGTAACGGTACTACTGAATGCGGTTGGATCTTGACACACCATTTGCAGCCCCCAGTGTCGAACTGCCTCCCTTGTGGCCGCCGCGTGGCGAGCGTGCCTATTAAAAACGTTTTGGAGACCTATTTCGTCTAATATGAGTTTGAGTGACTCTTGTAGTCCAAAGATAAGATTTGTTGCTGGCGTATAGGGGAAAAACCCCTTTTTGTTATGACTTAGCATTTCACCCCAGTTCCAATAGCTTTTAGGGAATTGAGAATTCGCATGGCATTTTAATGCCCGATCGCTAACCGCATTGAAAGATAACCCTGGGGGCAGCATTAAGCCTTTTTGAGATCCACCAACGGATACATCAACTTGCCATTCGTCATGCTGATAGTCAATCGAGGCTAATGAAGATACGGTATCGACTAATAGTAGCGCCGGATGTCGTACGTCGTCGATCGCTCTTCTCACTTTGGCTACGTCGGAGGTTACGCCTGTGGACGTTTCGTTATGTACAATACAAACGGCTTTAATGTGTTGGTTGCGATCGTTTATAAGCTGTTCAGTTAAGCGTGCAGCATTGACGGGTGTGTGCCAATCAGATTCGATCACCTCAACGTTGAAGCCAAGGTTGGTCGCAAGATGTCTCCATTGGGATGCAAAGTATCCAGTGTCGTATATGAGAATAGAATCGCCAGGATTAAGTACGTTAGTGAGCGCGGCTTCCCAGGCTCCCGTAGCCGATGAAGGAAACATAAAGACGGGCTTATTTGTTTTGAATATTCTTTGGAGATTAGATAATACCTCCAAGCCGAGCTGACCAAACTCGTCGCTTCGGTGATCAATAGTGGGTTTAGCGAGCGCTGCGAGCACCGCTCCTGGAATATTTGTTGGACCCGGAATTTGTAGGAAGTGTCGACCGGGCTGATGACCGCTCATATGTCAGTTCCTATTGGTGATTTTGTTGATGGGGTAAATAGTATGTTTAAACTAGTATCCATGAGGTGTTTTTTGCTTATGTTGTAATTAATGTATTTCTGGTTCGTCTATCTCGGCATTACCACTTAAAAAATCGAAGTCACATCCTTCATGAGCTTGCTGAACATGTTGAGAAAACAATTGGCCGTACCCTCTCGGAAACTTTCTAATTTGGGGGCGCCAAGATTTCTTTCGTATTTCTAGTTCTGATTCGCTGACTAGGACGTTGATTTGACGTTTTTCGATGTTTAATTCGATTGTGTCTCCGGTTTTAATCAGGGCAAGCGGACCCCCTACCCAGGACTCAGGTGATACGTGAAGGACACACGTA
>QXZO01000148.1:0-1468 GCA_009886305.1 Betaproteobacteria bacterium | reverse complement strand
CCCACTCTGGCATACCAGGACCACCTTGGGGCCCAGAGTTTCTTAGTACAAGGATAGAACTCGGTTCAACGCTTAGCGCAGGATCATCTATTCGTCGTTCCATATCGTTGTAGTTGTCAAAAACGATAGCGTTACCTTTATGTTTTAATAAACTAGGTGTTGCCGCTGAGGTTTTGATAACAGCTCCGTTTGGGGCCAAATTGCCCTTTAAAATAACTAAGCCACCTTCGGTGAGAAGCGGCTTCTCCAGCGGCTTAATAACGTCACTATTAAAGACTTTGAAACGCTCAATGTTTTCCCCTAAGGACTTACCGGTACACGTCATTGTATCTATGTGAAGTAAGGGTCGCATGACCTGCAGCAGCGCAGCTAGACCACCGGCATAGTGGAAGTCTTCCATGAGATATTCTCCGGATGGGCGCATATTTACCAAGTATGGAGTTGTAATACCAATCTTTTCAAATAGCTCAAGCGGTAAGTTAAACCCAGCTCTTTTCGCAATCGCTATTAGATGAATTAAGGCATTGGTTGAACCCCCCAGCGCCATCAATACGCGAATAGCATTTTCAATAGACGCCCAAGTCAAGATCCTTTTAGGAGTTAAGTCTTC
This sequence comes from Betaproteobacteria bacterium, assembly GCA_009886305.1. Lineage (GTDB taxonomy): Bacteria > Pseudomonadota > Gammaproteobacteria > Burkholderiales > Eutrophovitaceae > Eutrophovita. Next base: position 858 of record QXZO01000148.1, on the reverse strand, counting down.
CCAAACCATTTCGACTGCACGTCTACCAGAATCTGACGCCATGCGAGGATGGTTTGAGTCGGGGGCGGGAATTGTTGAAGCATTAGGCAAAGTAAAGCCTAATGCTTCTAAGATACCCGTCATGGTTGATGCGGTACCCATTGTCATGCATGTACCAGCAGACCTCGCTATACCTTCTTCAATATCATGCCAATCTTGCTCAGTGATATTACCTGCCCTAAGCTCATCCCAATATTTCCAAACATCAGATCCAGACCCTAGCGTTTTCCCCTGCCAGTTTCCCCGAAGCATGGGACCGGCTGGAACGAAGATGCTTGGCAGCCCCATACTTAGAGCGCCCATGAGTAATCCCGGCGGAGTTTTGTCGCAGCCACCCATCAAAACGCAGCCATCAACCGGGTAAGACCGCAAAATCTCTTCAACCTCCATCGACAGCAGGTTACGGTACATCATCGTTGAAGGCTTTTGGTATACCTCTGCTAACGACATCACAGGTATCTCAACCGGAAACCCTCCGGCTTGCCAGACACCTCGTTTTACATCTTGAGCCCTTTCTCGGAGGTGTGAGTGACAATGGCTAAGGTCACTCCATGTATTCAATATAGCAATAACTGGTTTTCCCTCATAGTCTCGGCGGCTAAACCCCATTTGTAAGGTTCTAGACCGGTGTCCGAAAGCACGCAGACTCTCCGGTCCAAACCATCTATGTGAGCGTAATTCAGAGCTAATTTTTCTTTTTTTATTGGGCATTTCTGTACGCGCTAAATAAAATTAATTTTAAAGTCACCGTGACATACTATAAATGTACAGTCAAAATAAAATATTTCGAGAAATAGGGACATGTGTAATTCCTGACAG
>QXZO01000147.1 GCA_009886305.1 Betaproteobacteria bacterium | reverse complement strand
AGTTTTATTCAAAAGTTTGACTCAGTTCCGTCGGGCCTTTTGCCGGACGCCTACGACGCTCGCAGGGTGGGATTGCCGTTGGAATGGGCGCATCAATCGCCAGGACACATCTTTCATGCGGTATGGTTAGAGGTTGGGGGAGAGCCTCCAGCAGAATTGACTGAAAAGAAGATGCTTCAGTTGATGCAGGCGCGAGCAGTTGCAGCAAATCAATTCAGTGATGGAGCAGCTCAGGTGTATTTCGCTTTTGATATTGATTCGGCGGGATTCTCTAGAGTTGCTTTATATAACTCGAGTATGGTGGCTAGCCGACTAGGACGAGCTGTTCAACGTATTGTTGAGCTTGAGACTTACAGACTGCTGGCACTCTTGGGTTTCGCAACCGTACGAGAGCACGGTGCGAAGTTAGATTTAATTGCTAAACATGTCGGTGAGATTACAAATGACCTTGCTGAACAAATTAAGCAGCCAGAGAGCCAGGTTGAGGATATGCTCTCAAAACTATCAGCTCAGGCTGCAGACTTAGAAAATATTTACTCAAATGCTTCATACCGAATGGCTGCTACGAAGGCGTATGACAGTATCGTTGAGAACCGACTAGATGGGCTGCGCGTTAGTCGAATTGAAGGTTTTCAGGGGGTAAAGGGGTTTCTGAATCGTCGGATGTTACCCGCGATCGATAGTTGTCGCGCTTTTTCAGAAAGGTTGCGTAGGCTGTCTGAGCGTATTAGCCGCGCCGGTGATTTATTACAAACACAGACAGAAATGATTATTCAGCGTCAGAATCAAGATTTGCTGATTTCAATGAATAGTCGCGCAAAGGTCCAACTTAGGTTGCAACAAACCGTTGAGCGTTTATCAATTGCTGCGGTTACTTACTATGGAGTGGGGCTGGTTGGATTTGTTGGCATATCCTTACCCTTAAATACCTGGGGGATCGATCTTGTGATGCTCAAGGCATTATCTATTCCTGTTATCGCTGGTTGTGTTTGGTTGACGATTCGGCAAGTTAAAAAACGCACCTAATCGATTACTAAACTACTTACTTAAAAGATGTAGTTTCATCTCCAGTCTGACTATTTCGGAAAGTGGACTAAATATTTTACCCAGTAAAATCCACGTTACGCGTCTTATTAAGGTACTCCTCTAAATTGTTTTCAATCCAAGTAAGAGTTTCACTTTGATTACCACAGAGGTTGGGTCGTCGTAAAATGCCCACGAGCCCGTGAACGCGAGCCCAAGTGTTGTAAGCAATCATTAAAACTTCTGTTTCGGGAAGGTTGGGAAGATTGCGCTCGATACCCCTCACAACTTCGTCCCACGCGTCATTCGATATTGTTCGTAGTGTTGGGTGCTGGTTTATATCTATATCGGTGTCTACAAACATTAGGTCGTAAATATATGGATAACGCAATCCAAATCTTACGTAATGGGCGCCGTAATCAGCAAAGTCACTTGAAGTATGCAAGCTGATGCCGTCGGATAAGAGTTGATAGCCCTTGACCATTAATGCGGCTTTCAGATCATTTTTGCTGTTGAAATGTCGGTAAATGGCTGTTGATGAAACACCTGCAATGCTGCCAATAGAACGCATATTGACTTGTTTCCATGACTGGTCATTACAAATATCCCAAGCTATTTGTGTGAGGCGTTCTTTGAGATTTGTCTTGTGATAGCCCATGGCATATTGTAACCCATTATGCGCCCATGTTTACTTAGTTAACTAATGGGTTATACTTCTGTCCCCAGCATTACTTTTATCGGTAAAAGTGAATGAGTTAGATATCTGCTTGGTCATGAGCTCCCAGTACTGGTTGAGCTGGAGCCAGTTTGGCGCTCGGTGGTAGTTGTAATTGTGTCTTACATGTAAACGTAAAAAAGCGAGAATCTAATGCGAAATTATATTGAATGGATAGTGCGTTTTCGATGGGCTGTAGTTGTAATCATATTAGGATTAACAGGTTTTTTTATAAAAAACCTCGGTAACCTAACCGTTATCATTGACCCAAATACGATCGTTCCTCAGTCCCACCCCTTTGTATCAACTACCCTTAAGGTTGAGGAGGTATTCGGCTCCAGATATGTAGCCGTGATAGGGATTACGCCAAAAACGGGGGATGTTTTTCAACCTAATGTGCTCGCGAAAGTCCAACGTATTACGCAAAAACTTAGTGAAACGCCGAGAGTAGTTCAAACAAACCTTTTGTCTATAGCTGCAAGCAGAGCAAAAGATATCAAAGGTACAGATGAAGGTATGCAAGTACAGCAAATGATGGAGGAAGTGCCGACTTCACCTGAGGACTTGGCCGCATTAAAAGACGCCTTAATTCGTAACGATGCGTATATGAATTCAGTTGTTTCTGAGGACTTCAAAACATTGACCATACTTGCTGAAGTTAGGGATGCCTCCGCTGAAGATAAGAAAGAAGGTCGAGTCGGATTTACGTATGTGTCTGATCGTATCAATGAAGCTGTTGATCCAGAACGCGATGATTCAGTCACTATAGAAGTAACCGGATACCCGCCATTCATTGCCCTAATTGAAAAATTTGCTGAACGGACACCTTTGTTACTTATGATAGCGATTATTATTATTGGGATCATTCATTTCGAGGCATTTAGAACGCTACAAGGCTTAATACTACCTTTGGTTACTCCGATCATAGCGGTGATTTGGGCGTTAGGCTTTATGGGGTTGGCGAGGGTTCCTTTGGATATATTCAATACTTTGACGCCCATTCTAGTTCTTGCCGTGGGGGCCGGTCACGCTGTTCAGTTATTGAAACGGTATTATGAGGAATATAATATTGCGCAGCCTGGTGGCGCTGAATACACGAAGACCAAGTTTTTTGATGCAAGTCGGATATTGGGAAAATTGTCGCCGATTATGCTCGGGATTCCAGTTGTTTGGGGGCTTATCCAGGGCTACCAAACTGGTGAGCTTAGTGATGGTGTTGCTGCTGTGCTTCGTGTCGGCTCTATATCGCTAATTCCAGTATGGGTTTTCTTTCTTTGGGCGACTACTCGATTGATCATTTATGTGTTTAATCCGAAGAGTATCGTTTCCGATAAGGGCAGTATTGCGGCAAATCGACAGGCTGTCATTAACTCAATTGTAAAAATTGGTCCCGTCATGCTCACAGCAGGCATAGTTGCATCTTGTGGATTCTTCTCATTGATGGTTTTTGATATCGTTTCGATAAGGGTTTTTGGGGTTTTCTCTGGCGTTGGTATTCTTAGTATTCTTATAGTAGAAATGACATTGATCCCTGCGCTTCGAGCAATTCTTCCCCCCCCCAGTCAAGGAGAGACAGACCTAGAGAAGGAAGAGAGAATTTGGGACAAAATCACTGGGTTTTACGCAAACACAATCTTGGGTCCAAATAGGAAACATATTTTTTCCATCGCTGCGGTGTTGGTTGTTGTATCGGTCTATGGCGCGTCGAAGTTAAGTATAGAGAGCTCGCTCAAAGGATATTTCTCACCCGATCTGGAACTGATGAAAAGTGACAATTCATTGAATGAACGAATGGCTGGCACGAATAACATTTACTTGATGTTTGATGGTGGTGAACAGGATGCTATCAAAGATCCTGCGGTTTTAACGGCAATGGATAAATTGGCTCAATTTATCGAAACCGAACCTAACGTGGGTAAAGTTCTTTCGATTGCGCAGTTCATCAAACAGATGAACAAATCGATGAATGCGGATGATCCTGAGTTTTATCGTATTCCAGACAACAGAAATACAATCGCCGAGTATCTTTTGATTTACTCAATGTCTGGCTCGCCAGGAGATTTTGACCCGTATGTTGATTACGACTACCAGTTAGCCAATATGGTTATATTTACACATAGTGATAACACGACCGATATGCTTAACTTGTGGGGCAATATACAAACTTTTGTGAATGAGAACTTCCCCCCATCAGTTACAGTAAATGTTGGAGGTAGTGTTGCGCAAAGTGCTGCTTTAGCAGAGGTTATCGTTAAAGATAAGTTACTTAATATAGCGCAAATCGCTGGAGTGGTGTTCTTATTTGCTTCCATCATTTTTAGATCACCAGTGGCGGGATTACTGGTAATCACTCCATTACTTCTAGCGGTCTTAACTAATATGGGTTTGATGGGTATTCTTGGCCTGAGTCTAAATATTCCTACTGCTTTAGTTTCATCGCTGGCTATCGGAATTGGGGCTGATTATGCAATCTATATGCTCTTCCGACTTCGTGAGGAGCTTGGGAAAGGAACGGAAGTAGACGAAGCCTTTCGTAAGGTTCTTCGAACGGCAGGTAAAGCCTGCTTGTTCGTGGCATCGGCTGTTGCCGGAGGTTATGCAGTACAGGCATTCTCACGCGGGTATTACCCCCATACTTGGACGGCAATTTTAATTGCAACTGCGATGATTGTTAGTGTTACAGCAGCCCTCACGATAATGCCAGCTTTGATACTTAAATTTAGACCAAAATTTATCTTTGACGGAGTGAAAAATGAAAGTGAACGTTAATGTACCAACGAGTGTTACTTTAGTTGTAATCCTTGGAGCAATGTTTTGCTTGGCACCCCTTAGTGGCTCTGCTCAGTCTGCCCTTGAAATCATGGAGAATAACTTTGTTATTACTAAGGTAACGGACTCAGAGTCGGAAGCCACATTTATCTTACGAAATAAATCGGGTAAAGAGCGTGTGCGGAAGACATTCGGCACAACAAAACTGAAAGAAAATGGGATAGACAACATGAGAATGACTCGATTTATCGAGCCTACTGATGTTCGTGGAATGGTTTCTTTGCTTGTAGAGCAATCTGTGAAAGATGATGATATCTGGTTGTACTTACCGAGTATGAAAAAGGTTCGCAGACTGGTATCAAGTAATAAAAGGGATAGTTTTGTCGGAACCGATTTTTCTTATGGTGATGTAATTGGACATAAGGTTCAGGATTGGGAGCACTCAATAGTGGGAGAAGAGGCCGTTGATGGTTTTGAGTGCTTCATAATAGAGTCGTTGCCAAAAAGTAAAAAAATAGCTAAAAATTCAGGATACTCAAAACGTGTGGGTTGGATTCAAAAAGATACTTTCGTTGCTCGGAAGTCTGAAATGTATAACTTATCTGGTGCGTTGTATAAGCAAATGAGTTTCAAAAATATAGAACTTGTTGAGCCAAATAAAAATCGATGGACCGCCCGGGAGTTGCGCGCATTAAATGTTATTTCAGGACATTCGACAGTCATAAAGGTGGATAAATTAAAAGTTAACGTTGGTGTTAAAAATTCGTTCTTCACGACGCGTTACATGGAAAGTGAATGAGCAGTGAGCTTCTGCTAAGTCATACAAAGCGAGTCTTTAATATTGGACTCGCTTTATTTTTAGTATCGATTCCCGAGCCAGTTGGCGTTTTCGCACAAGACTCTGAGCTATATCAACTTGACGAACCATTAATGCTGCCTGAGGAGGATGAGAAGGGGTGGTTGTCTGCATTAAATCAATTTGGAGTGACGGGTTCTTTGCGTACTGGTTACTGGTCATCAAATCGGTTAAGTGAAAGCGATAGTGACTATGTCGCAAGCTCTGTTTGGCTCAAACTGGATAAGCGCTTAAGAAGAGACTTAACACTGTATTCTGAGGCCTATATCTACGACGAAGATACGTTAGGGGGAGGTGGGACTGATGGTCAAATGAAGGAAGCCTACCTTCATTTGAGATCGGGGGACTGGGATTACCGATTGGGTCGCCAGATTGTGGCATGGGGTAGAGCCGATCGACTAAACCCAACCGATAATTTAACACCACGCGATTTCACTCTTTTATCTCCAGAAATTGACGAGGACCGTTTTGGTACTGAAGCAATAAAAATTAGTAAAGTATTCGGTTCTTATTCTTCCCTTACGGTGATATGGATCGAACATTTTGAGCCGAATGAAATTGCGTCAACCAAGGTGCCAGGATTGCAGTTCATTAAAGATATCCCTAAAAATAACAATCAATATGCATTAAAATTCGATCAGTCCGGCGGCGAATTTGATTGGTCTATTTCTTATTTTAATGGTGTTGACTTAAACTCTGACTTGTTGTTGTCTGGCTCACGCGGGAGTGATCTTTTAGTAATCGAATCTTATAACGATGTAGAAATATTTGGTGCAGACGTCGCCACTATTAGAGGTTCAAATCGATACGCAGCAGAGATTTCATACACAAAAACAGAAGACTCCACAGGTGATGATCCAAACATTAAAAATAATTCGTTTTATGGTGTTTTTGCTTTAGAGCGTGATTTCGGCGACAACCTTAGTTTGACAACCCAGCTGGTCTATCGCCGAGTATCAAGCTACCAGGATCCCCGTCAAATAGTGCAACAGGAGTTAAGGACTGTGGCCTCTCTGACTGCCTTGATGAATAACCAACTTGATCCAGATGAATATGGTCTAAATTTTAGGTTAGGAAAAAATTGGTTTAACGACACTCTTGAACTGGAAATATCAGGGGCGACGTTATTAGCTCGCCATGGTTTTCTTATCCGCCCCAAACTCACGTACGCATTAAGTGACCAACTTAAAGTGATTTCTGGGATAGAGTATTTCCGGGGCGGCCCCGATACTATTTTGGGTTTGCAAGAGGCGAATAAGTTAATATTCTTTGAGTCAAGATATTACTATTAATGCACCTCTGCTCGACGTATTCTTCTTATAAAACTGATTTGCGCTTCAAGCGATTAATTACTTTTCCTAAGTATTTAAGTGATCCTCCATTTGGTTAGTCTATTAGGTAACAACAGGTCGACCAAGATCATATGCGGAACAGTTAATGCAAAAAGAACTGAAAATATAGCATTCAACGTTGATAAACTGAAGTTTTGATTTTGGTAAAAAAACATTAAAACAGTCGCCACTATAGCCCAAGCGCTCACTGTATTAATCAAAAATGTTAACGGTGGTTTTTTTGGAGAGGTGCCAATTTCACTTGATGCCTTGAAGTAATGTGGTATCGAGTGAAGAAGACAAAAAAATATTGAGAATAAAAACAGGGGTGTGAAAATGTTTTTGAAATATATGATTCCTATCAAGCTAGCTATAGCAATATAAAGTTGAGCGCTTCGGTAATTTAACATTGTCATGAGTACGGAAGCACCCCAAAGAGGGACAACAAAGCTCCCGATGATTTGAAACGTGTCGGTTTTAGCGCCGAGAGCATCAAAAATATCCTTAATATCATTCCAATATATCCAAGGAAGAAACACCGTTGTTAATCCGCCTTGAAATATGATTGAGCCGATTAGAGGTGCTATTCCAGTCTTATCTTTATGATTTAAAAGGAGTGGATTAGCGCGGCCGAAGTGAATC
>QXZO01000146.1 GCA_009886305.1 Betaproteobacteria bacterium | reverse complement strand
ACTTATCTCAGGCAGTGGCGCTACGTCACCGTCCATACTAAACACGCCATCAGTGACGATTAACCGCGTATCTGATGTATTTTTTTTAAGTAAGGATTCCAAAGCATCATAATCACGATGTCTATATATACACACCTCACTTTTACACAACCTAATTCCGTCAATTAAAGAAGCATGATTAAGCTCATCCGAAAAAATTGTACAATCACGATCTCCTAATGCCGTCATGACCGCCAGGTTCGCCATATAACCTGTCGAAAAAGTGAGACAGAGATTATCAGGAATTAAATGAGCAAATAATTCACTGAGCATCAACTCTAGTTGCTCATGAGGTTCCATATGTCCACTAATTAAATGTGATGCCCCCGAACCTGCACCCCACAGATCAACCCCTTTCTTTAAGGCATCGTGAACATCCGGATGGCTAGCAAGACCCAAATAATCATTAGAGCAGAACAAAATATGATTATCCGAAAATGCATGATCAGCACTAGCAATCAGTTGGCGCGTTCCCGTTTGAGACTGTGCAATCCATTTTTGTCTTAGCAAGTTAGATTGCGCGAGCTCGTTCATCTTAGCTTGTAGTTTCTTAATCATCGTTAGCTCAAGACTGCATCCAGACACTGCGCGATGGCATCTGCTAAAAAGTCAGCCACCTCCTGCGTGAGCACGTAGGGCGGCATCAGATATACCGTGTTACCTATGGGTCGAATTAAGATTTCATGAGCACGTCCCTGGAGATGAAATCGTTCTGCAAAATTCTCTCCCGCATTATTGACTTCAAACGCTAGGATCATTCCACACTGCCTGAGGGCTGAAATTCGAGAATCTCCTTCAAAACGACTAAATGCGTGCGACAGATAATTAGTTTGTTGATGAATAGTCTTCTCTAGGCCCTCATCGAAATAATCAAGTACAACGTTGGCTGCAGCGCACGCTATCGGATTACCCGTATAGGAATGGGAATGTAAAAATCCTCTTGTAAAATCATTACTTAAAAAAGATTCAAAAATCTCATCTGAACTTAGCACAACGGATAAGGGCAAATTGCCACCAGTAATGCCTTTAGAGAGTAACACCGCATCAGGCCAATCAATCTTACTAACCTGCTCCCATGCAAAAAATGTCCCCGTCCTTCCACATCCTACCGCTATTTCATCTGCAATCAAGTACACACCATAATGACGCGTTAACCTCCGAACCTGACGCAAATAATCAACTGAGTGCATAGACATACCGCCGCCGCACTGAACACGCGGTTCAATGATCAGAGCGCAAAGCTCGTGCCCTTTTTCCTCAAGTAAATCCGAGAGAGCCTTTAGCGCTTCTTTTTCATTATTTGCGCGATTGTCAGGGGAGGCTACGATAAAAGTATCATTCAATAAAGCTCGATATGAATCTTGAAACAAAGGCACATCGGTTACAGACAACGCCCCTATGGTCTCACCATGGTAACTATTTCGTAAACATGCAAACCGGCTGCGAGCAGTTTGACCTTGAATCGATTTGGCATGAAAACATTGTTTGAGTGCGATTTCCACAGCACTTGAACCGTCGGATGCAAAGAAAACATGACCCAAATGCTTACCTGTCCTTAGCGAAAGACGTTCGGCGAGTTTCACTGCTGGCTCATGGGTACAACCCCCAAGCATGACATGAGAAAGCTCATTGGCTTGCTTGACGATAGCCTCCGTAATTCTCTGATTTGTGTGCCCTAGGATATTGACCCACCAGGAGCTTACAGAATCAAAGTAACGACGCCCTGATTCATCGAATAGCCACCCATCATGGCCTGATTGAATTGCAAGCGGGGGGCACGACTTAAGACGCGCCATTTGGCTGCATGGGTGCCATATGGCGCCCAAGCTTCTATCAGATAAAGAAGGGGCGAAATTGCTCAAGGGATTAAATACTTAGCGCTGCATTCTTTGATATTGGATCGGTATTGTATCTCGAACAGGACGATACTGGATACAGTAACACTCGCCTGTCACGGTCAAATCCATTTTTTTCTTTTGAAAATAATAATGATAGCCACCGCTAAACACGTAGCAAAACACCAAAATGCCAGGTATCCGAACCGCCATCCAAATTCAGGAATATGCTTAAAATTCATCCCATAAACTGCTGCTAAAAAATTTAATGGCAAAAAAACCATACTAATAATCACCAAACGATTAATCACTAAGTTAGTTTTGTGACTTGTCATACCCATGTAAAGATTTAGCGTCTCCGATAAAATTGCTCGCTCCGTGGTCGCGTCACCGGACAACCTGTCGAGTGGAATCGCTTGGCGCTCCAAGAATGGCTGCGCCGACTCGGAGATAAACTTAGACCGACGATTAGATAGGCCATCAACCGACTCCCTCGCTGCCGCCACGGCATTTCTAAATTCTAATAAAGCAGCGGAAAGTATCGAAAAATCATGAAAAATTTCTGGATCTTTCTCATTTTTAATCAGTCGATTTTGCATCGATTCCACGTCCCCGGCTAACTCTCCGAGCGTTTGTCGATAATCAAGGATTAACGAATCAACCAACTCAAATAATAAAAATCCACCCGACTGAGCCTGTTGATAAAAGTCATCCTCATATGATTCACATACGTCTGCAATCACGTCCGAATGACCATCACACAATGTAAACATAAAATTTGTGCCGATGACTAGATGGATTGGCTTAAGCGTCAGGTTCCTGCCAACCGCGGTAGCCTCTAATAAAGTACAGTGGATCGCCCCTCGACCAAACCGTAGCACCCCATGACCCTGGTTGTTGGTAATACGGTCGACGGTGTCTAAATCTACGCCAACCTCCTTGAGTACAGCATATCCCGACTCATCAAGAGGCAAATGACCCCAGCAAAACAAGTCTTCCTTTATGCTTTTAGAAACATTTGATAAGGGAACATCACCAATTTCTTTAGCTTTAAAGTTAAATGTTAGAACTCTTCCTAATTCAAACTTGGACATCATGTGACATTTCCTTTATTTCAAGCTTAGCTAATTTCAATCGCCCTAACTCTACTAACTCAGTGATAGTATTCCACTACCCCGTTAATATAACTCTTTGAGCCTTCAGTCGTGAAACCGTTTCGACAATTAATAACCCTCAGCACACTGGCCTTGACTTTTCTTTCATGGCAACCCGCACTCGTAACAGCTGCAGATGAAACGCGTCGGGCTTCGACAAGTAGAGGTCTCCAGGAACTAAAAATACAAGCACAATCAGGAGATATAAAAGCCCAACTGCGCCTCGGGGCTATGTATCGTGACGGAAGAGAAATTACAAAAAATAGTCAAAAAGCTTTTTATTGGTTTCTGCAAGCAGCAGAACGAGGCAGTGTGCCTGCTCAGCTAAGGGTGGCGAAAATGCTAAAAAAAGGAGTTGGAACTGAAGAAGACGACTCTGCAGCTTTCACGTGGTTCAACCGAGCTGCCGAATCTGGAAATGCTGATGCGCTTACAAACGCAGGAAAAATGCTTCAATTTGGTATTGGGACACCAATCGATTTAAAAAAAGCTTTTCATCTATACATGAGTGCAGCTAAAAAGAATCAATCTGAAGCGCAGCTTCACGTCGCCCAAATGCTTCATAAAGGAGTCGGTGTAGCTAAAAATACTAGCGAGGCTATAAGATGGTTGGAAAAGTCTGCAGAACAAGAGAATATCGACTCACAAAACCTGCTGGGTACGTTTTACCTGAAAGGTAGCAGCGTTCCAAAAGACACCGAACGAGGACTAGAGCTCATTATTGCTGCCGCAAGCGAAGGCCACCCCGCAGCATTTCATAACCTAGGCCTGATCTACCAGCTTGGATTAGGCGTTCCAAAAAACGACCTTTACGCCTATCTTTGGTTTGCTGTTGCTGCTCAATCTGGACACGAAAGCGCAGAGAGGTTCAGAGAAGGGGTGGCATTATCTATAACCCCCGATTCTATTTCTACCGCTAAAACGCTTGCAGCAGCCTGTAAGCGAAAAAACTTTAAAGACTGCATCTCTTTTTAAAAAGAATCACTCTCATTTAACTAAATATTTATCAGCCAAACCTACAAAATCAGACTCTGATAAAGATCCACCTCCACGATAAACTGACAACAATTCACAACGAGTTGTCCACACTCTTACAATTTACATCGCATGTTGATCGGCAGATATATAGGAATAAATAAAGTATTAATGTTTATCCCTCAAAAATAATAAATCAATAAAATTTCACGAGCCCTCTATATACCAAGCTCCTCAAGTTCTTTGGAAATGCTCAGCCATTCCTCCTCAGCCTCATTTATCTCCTTTGATAGTATCGCTTGATCATGTAAGTGTCCGAGTAACTCCTCCTTTGCGTCATCCTCGTACAAATGAGTTTGAGCTAAAGTATATTCAAAGCGCTCTTTCTGAATCTGAAGACGAGCAAGCTGTTTCTCAAGTTCATTTATTTTTTTCATTAGAGGTTTTTTCAATGCAGACTGACGATTACGAGCATCAGCCTCCTCGCGTCTTCGTTCTTTCCTCGAACCAAGTGATTTCGACATACCCGATTCAGATCTGTTCGTTTTTGCCAAGAGTTGATTTGAGTATTCGTCCAAATCACTATCAAACTCAGCTAGCACTCCATCGTCAATCAAGTACAGTTGATCACAAACAGATGACAATAATGAACGGTCATGGGATACAAGTACCATCGAACCCTCAAAACTTTGTAACGCTCTAGTTAAGGCATAGCGCATATCCATATCCAAATGATTCGTTGGCTCGTCTAGCAGTAAGACATTCGGCTTTCGCCAAATGATAAGAGCTAAGGCCAATCGAGAGCGCTCCCCTCCGGAAAATAGTCCTACATCACGAAATGCATCATCGCCATTAAACCCAAATCCACCTAGGTAATTTCTTAGTTCTTGTTCCTTGGTATACCCATCCAGTCTTACAAGATGTTGAAGTGGATGCTCATCTTCTCTCAACTGGTCCAGTGAGTTTTGCTCAAAATATCCGATCGCTAAATCTTTGCTTTTCGATACTTCACCGTCAATCGGCTTAATCTGTCCCGCCAAAAAACGAATAAATGTAGATTTTCCAGCACCATTTCTACCGAGTAATCCAATCCGTGCACCAGACCTTAATTCGAAGCGTATATTTTCTAAAATTGGCTTATGGTCGTAGCCGATTGAAACATCCGTAGCGACTAAAGCTGGATCTGGACGGGATGCTGGCTCCCTGAATTCAAAACGAAAAGGGGTCTGGGCGTGCGCAGGAGCGATCACTTCCAACTTAGCTAATTGCTTCATACGACTCTGGGCTTGGCGGGCTTTTGTTGCCTTGGCACGAAAACGATCAACGAATCGCTTCATATGCTCGACTTCCCGCTGCTGTTTGATGTAAGTTGCTTTTTCTTGAGCAAGATGTGATGCCCGCTGCATCTCAAAAGCTGAATAATTACCCTTATAAGTTTTAAGAGCCCCCCTCTCAATGTAGCAAATCGACTGAACGACATTATCTAGAAATGATCGGTCATGCGAAATCAGCAGCAAAGTGCCAGGGAAGTACTTTAGCCACGACTCAAGCCAAATAACAGCGTCTAAATCTAAGTGATTAGTCGGCTCATCTAGTAAGAGCAGATCAGATCGACACATTAATGCTCGCGCTAAGTTGAGGCGCATTCGCCAACCACCAGAAAAATAATCAATTGAGTTGGTTACTTCACTGGAGACAAAGCCTAAACCACTCAGTAATTGGTTCGCGCGGGCCTCGGCACTGTATCCGTTAATCGTATTTAAACGTTCGTGCAATAGGCCAATCTGATCCGAATCGTTATGACTCTCAGCACGCTCCAGCTTAAGTTGTATTTCACGAAGTTCAACGTCGCCATCGATCACATAATCAATCGCACGCGTATCTCCCATCGGCAACTCTTGCGAAACATGTGACATAACAAGGCCCGGTTGCAAACCCAGAGTACCAGAATCTGCCTGTATTTCGCCCAATAACAAAGCAAACAAGCTACTCTTTCCAGAACCGTTACTACCGGTTATTCCAATCTTATTTCCCGCATAAAAAGTAAATCGAGCATTCTCAAAAAGAACCTTGTCACCTCGCCTAAGCGCGATACCATCAGCAGTAATCATGAGTTACGACCAGCTCCCATCACATTAGAAGGAGTACATTGTTAGTCGTATCAATGGTGATGATGAGCAGCTTCAGCCGCTGCTCTAACCGTAACCGGTACTGATATTTTTCCTGCACGCTCGAAAACTAGGGTAGCAGTATAGGTTTCACCGACTTTGAAGGACTTAGTGAGCCCAAAAAGCATTATGTGAAGACCACCTGGCTCTAATCGCACGAATTGATCAGGCGCTATCGACAAACCGGAATCGAGCCGCCTCATCTTCATGACATTATCAACCATCGACATCTCGTGAATTTCGCTTATTTGCGCAAGGTCTGTGGAGACACTAAGCAAGAGGTCAGTTTCATTACGTGGATTATGGATAGAAAGATAAACCGCAGTCGCATCTACGCCTGGCAAAGGCTCTTTTACCCAGCCATTCATGACGTGCATCCCGTCAGAGTGCTCCATATTTTCGTGATGTCCTGCAAATGCCAAACAAGACCATAAAAAACAAACCAGTCCTAAATAACGATACATTGATAATCTCCAAAAATTTATATCTGTTTGAATAAACACTAACTGGTCGAATTACATAAATACACGCTCTACAAACCAGCCTAAACCCAACAAACCCAGCGACGCAGATACAACTAAAGATATACTTCTTTGTCTTCTTTTACCCCGCTCCGTACTCGCAAAAAATGATAGCGAAGTTATCAGCCGCCAGAAGACAATCGCGACTAACACGATCAAAAGTTGCCCGATCTCAACGCCTATATTAAACGACGCTAGCGCCCAAATTAATCCTTCTTGTGGTAGACCAAAATCTCTTAATACAGATGCAAAGCCAAAGCCATGAATTAATCCAAAAAGAAACGTCACCCAATAGCGTCTCGCTATGTCTCGTACAAAGAAGTTCTCAACTGCCACGTACACAATGCTGAGTGCAATCAGCGGCTCCACGATCTCGGGAGGAATCGCAAAGACATTCAATACTGCCAAAGTGAGCGTGATCGAATGAGCGATTGTAAATGCCGTAACCACTTTAAATAAAGGCCAAAAACTGCGACCTAGAACGATAACAGCTACTAAAAATGCAATATGGTCAAAACCAATCGCTATATGTTCTACACCCGAGATGACAAATTTTTTGACAAGATCCCACAATGAATTACTCTCATCATCAAAAGAAACAGATTGATCCTCTGAACTTAAGAGTTTCACGAAATTCTGATCACCCTCGACACTCACTACATGCCTTGATTGAGAGTCAATCTCCTGAAAAAGAGTCACGCTATAACGACTTGGAAACGTATCCGCATCACAGACCCATCGCAGACCAAGAATCAAATGTTCCCCATCAAAATGAAACTGTCCCGTTGGCTTTGGATCTACCGCATCAACATCACAGAAAAGTTGATTATTAGCCGCTACGTAGGCAAATATCTCCTCCGAGAAGTCCTCAATCGTCTTAGCATCAATCTTGAAGTCAGGATTAAGGTCAATTTGTTCGAGGGCTACCTCCAAATCTAGAACGTTGAGTTCGATCTCAGCGCCGACCACCCCGCCTTCGAGCATTAGTAAACTGCTTGATAATTTAGTCTGGTGGGCCGCACCAAAGCCGCAACTCAAAACCAAGAACAACGCCAACCAATACCGCGGATCTCGTAACCGATCCATCAGATATCTCCTCAAATTACAATTTATCAACACCAGTCATCGCGTATACCGGACGACGGTGTTGTGCAATTTTATAGAAAAATAAACACTCAAAATTCAATCACAATATTAAAGAAAAATTAAGCGGCTCTCTTGGACGGTGACCACTTCTTTTTCTTATCGCGACGAAACGCTACGACGTCTCCTCTAGGTCCCGCATTCGATGTGCGTTTTCGTGGAGATCGCTTTGGCTTGGCGTCCTTTTTCGCGCCCGGATTCAGCAAACGTTCTATAGCACTCCACTTACCTCGATCGCCGGGAGTTATAAAACTCAAAGCTGATCCCGTTGCACCCGCTCGAGCCGTGCGGCCAATCCGATGCACATAGTCTTCAGCACACTGTGGTAGATCGTAATTAATGACATGTTCGATATGAGGAATATCTAGACCACGCGCCGCTACATCTGTAGCCACAAGAATTCGATATTTTTTATTTCTAAACGACGCAATCACACGATCTCTCTTATTTTGCTTTAAGTCCCCATGGATTGCATCGGCACTATGCCCTTCCTTGGATAATCGTTTAGCCATTTTTTCTGTGCCGTGTTTCGTTTTAACGAACACAATAATGGATCCATCACGATCATTGAGGCTATCTAGTAACGAGGTATATTTAGCACCATCACTTACACGCATGGTATCTTGTTTAATATTCGGCGCCGGCGCAGATGATTTACTTACTGAGATTCGAACCGGGTCTTTTAAATATTTCTCAGCAATACGGGCAATATTCGGCGCAACGGTAGCGGAGAACAAGAGAGTCTGTCTCTGCGGTGCTAGGAAACTCATCACTTTTTCAATTTGAACAGTAAAACCAGCATCAAGCATACGATCCGTCTCATCTAACACCAAAAAGTCTGCGTGCTTAAGCTTCAATATACCTCGATCTAAGTGATCGTTGATACGACCTGGAGTCCCGACGATGATACGCGGTCGATCTCTTATTTGGCGTATCTGCTTTGACATTGAGTCGCCACCAATCAGTAACGCAGTCTTTATATTCCTTGATTTCCCTAACATCAATCTTAGCTGACTCAACACTTGTGTCGCTAACTCGCGTGTCGGCGTCATCACTAGCGCAGACCCTTGCGGATTAGCTAACAATCTTGCTATTAGCGGTATTCCAAATGCTGCCGTTTTACCTGTTCCCGTTTGCGCTGAACCGAGAATATCCTTACCCTCTAGCGCCGGCGGTATAGCCTCCACTTGAATCGGCGTTGGCTGACTGAACTTCATAGCCTGCAGCGTTTCTAGTAATTGATTGGGTAACTCCATATCCTGAAAATTTTTCATATTGCCTTCCTTATTGTGGACGTGCCTCGTAACGCTGTAGACGCTACCTATTCACGGCCTGATTCATGTATCTGACGTGCATGCGCTTACCATTACACTCATTTTTCCAAATGCAAGATGCGCTTAAGATAAGGTCCTCTCGCCCAAAATTTGCGACTGCATGTGTGTGATTTTGCGATGTACACCCTGAGGGTGTTGTAAAGGGTGATGCACCGTCTTAGCAGACGCAACAAACCCACGTTCATCGATAGCGTGGTGCCATCGAGCATTAACTACTTCCATATTTGGTTCTCTTTCCCGCCAACTTCAAATAGAGAGTCACTATCCGATGACAACCACACCATGTGGGTCGCCGGTTTACTCTTATTCAAACACTTGAGATCTAGCCATTAGCATGATCTTGGAGGAACCCACAATTTTTCGTGGGACCACGAACTACTTCTTACATTTCGCGGTTTTTGGTCAAGAGCAACAGAAACTCGGTGCCGAACCTTACCATCCCGCTAAATGCACCGCAAGCAGATAGATGAATGAATAGGCTCACTGAGGACTAATCTATCGAGGCCAATTAACATAATGGGGGATGAACACCTAAGTGAGGGGCAGACAGGGTTCCTAGAGCGAGTTACACGTGATGAACGCAATACAGATAAATGTTGCTTAAATGAGACATAACTGTCTACGCGTGATATGGAAATATAAGTTTTTTGGCATCTTGCTAATCCTAATACCATGCGTTATGTTGTAACGTATCCACAAATATGTTACAACATAACATGTCGGCAAAAAAACAAACCGATACTAATAACATAATTGGGAGATAGATTTTGATGACTATTAATACTTTTCGTTGCGTCATCGCAACACTGAGTTTAGTGGCTTTTAGCTCAGTTCACGCGCAAGAGGATGTAAGTGACCTCCGACAGGCTTTGGACGAACTTAGAGGTGAATATGAGCAGAGGATTTCTGATTTAGAAAAAAAATTAGAAATGGCTGTTCAATCTACAGAACGTGCTGGACCTACAGGAACAATTAAATCTGCTGGCGGCCGGGCTATTAAAGGAAATGCATTCAATCCATCCATTGGCGTTGTTTTAAACGGACAGTTTAAAGAATTTTCAAAGCGAACAGAGCCGGAACTCAAGGGCTTCTCAGTTGGAGAAGAAGCGCACCGAGGTGACGGCGGCATGGCCTTGGATCACACTGAACTTAACTTCTCCGCAAGCGTAGATGATAAGTTTTATGGCAGCTTGACATACGCCATCGCTGAACATGAGGGCAAAACCGAGGTCGAAGTTGAAGAAGCTTACATAGAGACGCTTCCTGGTGCTGATGCGCCAGCAAACTTTAAATTCGGTAAAGCTCTATGGGCACTGGGTTACCTTAATGAGCAGCACCACCATGCTGATGATTTCGTAGGCCGCCCTCTCCCATACGAAGTATATTTTAATGGCGGATTTAACGACGACGGTATTCAGATCAGTAAAATCTTACCAACAGACGTTTATCAAGAGGTTGGCGTTGGCTTATTTAGAGGTAACGACTTCCCATTTGGCGAACCTGACAAACAAGGTGTGGGCGCGACATCTCTATACTATCGAGTGGGTGGTGACTTAGGTGTAAACGGAACCTGGAGACTAGGCGCATACAAACTCGACGGTGAGACTGGCGGGCGCGTAGGAACAGAGGATCTGGTTACATTTATTGGTGATACGAATATTACGGCATACGACCTGCGCTACACTTATGCACCCACCGGAAACGAAGCCAGTCAAGAGTTGACTATCACTGCGGAACACTTCACACGCAGCGAAGACGGAAATTATACTGGCACAGGAGCTGAGGCTTTTGCTACTACTAATTTTGATGAGGACACCAAAGGTTACTATGTTGCAGCGACTTATAAATGGATGCCGCAAGCGCGTGTTGGAGTTCGGTATGCAAAAATGACCACTGCTGATATTGTAGGCGGCACATTAGATGGCACTGTCGTGGATGGGGACGGCTTTAATCCAACTCAAATGGATGTTATGTTCGATTGGACTAATAGCGAATATAGCCGTATTCGCCTTCAGTTCGGGCAAGAAGAGGTGACACGTGGTGAAAATGACGACTCAATCATACTTCAGTACATTATGAGCTTTGGTGCTCACGGAGCACACAAATACTGATAGTCAAATCTGTTGACCAGCAAAAACCGCGGCTCGCCGCGGTTTTTTTCTGCTCGCTTTAACGATTCACCCAAGAAATGGCAAATAATCTTCCATTCTGAGACATTTGGGTTTTCCAAGTAATCTTTTTTCAAATATTAAACAAGTTCTCAGGCATCTAAATCCCCATGCCTTATTAAGGAAGAAATCTCGAGGTTAAGATTTTTCGCATTGAGCGCTGATGTGTATCATTCTGTCTATCAGAAATAAATACAATTTCACTCTTTATCCTAGCCCAACAGACGGAAAACTGCTGACACTGCGCCCCCTCGTAATTGGACACGAAATAATCCTTCGACAACGCCAAGTCCAAACCTAAAAAGAGGCATAAGATAAGGACACAGCCAATGAAAAAAGGGGAGCTAAAGCTCCCCTTTCTCTCTACAACAAAGTAAATCCATTAACTACCAAGTAGCTACTGGACTACCAATGGATCCTGTGGCGCCCACAATGGGGACAGGAGAGTAAGTCCACATAAATTGGTATACACCTGCACCCACCAGACCATCCAAGTTAAGATTCTCCTGAATAGCTACACCGTGTCGCGCCAGTAAAAACTGATGCACACAGAAAACACAAGCCGGATCTGGGTTAGGTACCGCCTCAACAGCCCACGTATCCGCACCAACAACGCCGACTTGACAATCCTCAGTTAGCCATCGCGCTACTTCCATGCCGATACCCGGCTCACCTGAATTGTAGGTGGCATTATCATTAGCCCAATACTTAGTCCATCCTGTTCGGAAAGCTATCGCGTCCCCAGATTGGCACTGATAGTCACTCATTCCTTGGCGTTTCAATGCCGCTTTTACATCAGCCATGGTAATGACATCACCCTTCTCCATAGCTTCTACGCCTCTTGCATTAGCAACGTCAATTAAGATGCCTCGAGCAATGATGGGGTTGAGATTTTCTGTTCCCAACTTAACTAGTCCGTATGCACCCTCCATCTCTTGAACGGTTACACCGTTGTAGAAACGCATTTCATTTTTATCACCGTCTGCGCCTACCTGTACACCGATGTGTCCTAAACCGTCATACTGGGTACCCACTTGGCCAATTTCTGCAGTCAACATTTCGTCATACCACATGACCCTGTTGGGCCCAAATGGACCGCCAGTAGGAGAACCTGGAATTCTCAATGCAAACGTACGTGAGCCAAAGAGTGGCATTTTCCCAGAGTAAGGCTGGCCGATCTTCATCGTCTGGCCCTCTTTAACTTGTGCAATAGCTCTTTTTACAACCTCAGGTTTTTTATACCAGTTTGTCGAGCCCGCCTGGTCATCAGCACCCCAAAGAGCATTTGGCCACCATTTCTCTCCCAAGGGAGTCTCCATGTTTGTACCATTTACCCAGGGCTTTCCTGCACATGATTTCCAATCTTCCACCGTACACGCAAAAGCATTGCTAAACGAAAGGCCTAAAGCTACTCCGATAAGCGCTGCCAAAGTTTTAATTTTCATTGTCTTACCTCCTCCCAAAGTAAAGATCTAATCGATCTGAAAATAATCTATTCCTGCTTATCCTTATTGTAATAAGGTTTGTGGTGATTACGAATATACTGCTCTACTTTCAACATCTTACCTTTGAGGAGCGCCAAACTCGTCCTGGCCTCCCGAAGATCCTGTCGCGCCGCCTGTTGATACAGTTTTTGCGCACGTCTTAAGTTTAGGGGTACCCCTTCACCAAATTCATACATCAACCCAAGTTCAAATTGCGACTCCGCATGTCCTGCATCTGCTGCCTCTCTAAACCAAAGTGCCGCCTCACGATCGCTCTTTTCTACCGTCGCCCATTCATATCGATACGTCATCCCAAGTTCATATTGCGCTTGACTATCTCCGTTGTAGGCTCGCACCTCAATACTCTCAAGACTTTTAGTCGCTCTTTCCTGCGCATCCAGTTTCTTCTTGTACTCTAAATAACCAGCGATATCAGCAGCTTGTGAGATATGTCCAGAAACACCGATGGCGCAAAATATTAAAGTCACTGTAGCGAAAACCAACTTTTTCATAAGTCGAATACCCTTTGTCGTCCCCATTTGAACTGAATGAGCAAAACCCTACGTCTAATCTTAACTCTACTATATAGCTCTGTTATTTCACAATATAAAAGGTTACATTATCACAAATGTTTTATATGTTGCACGCCAAAAAGCCATAACAAACGTATGTTATTGTGACAGCAGGACAAAATACTCAATCTAAACCTTTACGGGCTCGGAAATAACTAATGCAGGAGGGTAATGCAGCAACAATAAACGATGCTACAAAGACCATGAGAATCATATAAAAGCTGTTATTCGTAAAAATACTGACACTAATGTGTAACCCAAATGTCTCGATCAGATAATTTCGCGACAGCAATAAGCAACCCATGAGAAGGAGCGAGCCAAGAATTACACCAAACAGCGTGATCAAAAATGCTTCTAATTCGATCAAAAAAAACAGAAACCGCGGTGGCGCGCCAATGACCCGCAATAAATGAATCTCCTTCCGACGTTCGCGGATGGATGCCAAAAGCATCGCGCTCACCCCAAGGCATGCAGCCAAAAACACCAACACGGAAACTAATAGAAGGGTCTTTTCCAAAACACCCATCATTTGCCATAGCTCGGACAAAGCCACCCCCGGCAAAATTGCGAGTAATGGCTCACCCTTGTAATTATTAACTCCTCTTTGGAAACGAAACGTTGCCATTTTCTCCTTCAGGCCCAACATAAAAGCAGTGATACTTTCGGGCTGAAGATCAATAACCTCAAAATTTTCAATAGGAGCCGATGAATTAGGAATTCTGACTCCATTCTGCCAATCGATATGTATCGCCTCAATTCCTGCCAAACTAACATGCAATGTTTGATCGACCGGAGTACCAGTTGGCCTTAAAATACCCACCACCTCAAAAGGTCGATCCTCATGTAAACTAAAGCTAGTTGCTGCCACGCCATGGGCGAGCACTAGTCGGTCCCCCAGTCGATAATTTAATTTTCTAGCGACCTCAGCTCCTAAGACGACATCAAATAAATCTTTAAACGGTCTACCGTCTTCAAATTCTAATAACCGCTTTTTACCGTAGCTAAAATGCTGGAAATAATCAGTTGACGTCCCCAGCACTCGATAACCTTTGTGTGAGTCTCCCAGAGAAATAGGTATAGCC
>QXZO01000145.1 GCA_009886305.1 Betaproteobacteria bacterium | reverse complement strand
CGCGATGGCTCTTGGGACATCAACGATTAAACCCGTCGATATGATTGCTGGACCAGGAAACGCATTTGTGGCGGAAGCTAAACGCCAATTATCCGGACGCGTGGGAATCGACTTGTTCGCAGGACCAACGGAGACACTGATCATTGCGGATGACGCAGTCGATGGTGAAATATGCGCTACCGATATTTTAGGTCAGGCAGAACATGGGCCTAATTCTCCAGCCATCCTTTTGACTACGTCACGCAGATTGGCTGAAGATACCGTTAAGCAAATAGAAAAGCAGCTTACAGTTTTGCCAACGGCCGAAGTAGCAGGGCAAGCTTGGAAGGATTACGGACAAGTTATTCTCTGTAAAGATAATGCAGAAATGGTCAAGGAGGCCGATCGACTGGCCTCTGAGCACGTGCAAGTAATGACCAAAAATAACGATTACTTCCTGAACAATTTATCTAATTACGGTGCCCTATTTTTAGGTCCAGAGACGAACGTTTCTTTTGGCGATAAAGTAATAGGCACAAATCATACGCTACCAACTAGAAAGGCTGCGCGGTATACGGGCGGGCTATGGGTAGGTAAATTTATCAAAACATGTACGTACCAACGCGTTAAGCCAGAAGCATCTGCGATGGTGGGAGAATACTGTTCTAGGCTTTGCGAAGTAGAAGGTTTCGCCGGACATAAAGCGCAAGCGGATATTCGTGTTCGCCGCTATGGGCACAAACGGGTTGCGTAGGGCGCAATCTTAATGTTTTCATGTCGACTCGCACTTGAGTTACTTTTGTTGTCAGATTGAACTCTGACCGCGAGTATGTCTGAAATCGTCACTCCAAGACCGGCATCGACTCTTATCCTCGTCCGAGATGGGCAAGCGGGACTAGAGGTATTGCTCGGGGAAAAAACCAGCAAGGTCAATTTCGCTGCGGGAGCTTTTGTGTTTCCTGGTGGTGCCCTTGATGAGTCGGACTTAGGTGAGAACTTCACCATGTTAGGAAAGCTCATTGGTGATGAGGCAAATCGGATTCTTGGTGTACCTGATGGCGGATTAAATTATTGGATTGCGGCAATTCGAGAATGTTTTGAAGAGGTCGGGGTCTTGTTCGCAGCCACAAATTCAGACGAAATGTTCTCCGAAAAGGAATATTTGGCATTTCAATCAAGCAAACGAAAAACGCTCGATCGTGGAGAGGTTAATTTTCATGAAGTCTTGAGAGATGCCGAGCTCGCTTTAGAAGTAGATCAATTACATTATTTTAGTCGATGGGTAACTCACGCGGGAAGTCCGCGTCGTTACGATACAAGATTTTTCATTGCACGAATGCCTCAGGGGCAAGTCGCTCAGCATGATGGTGGGGAATTAGTTGACCATCGATGGTTAAAGCCAGCTGAGGCGCTTAGATTAAATAGTCAGGGGAAATTGAATTTAATGTTTCCCACACAAAAGACTATAGAAAAGCTCACAGAATTTCGTGAAGTAGAGGAGGCATTAAATTACACGCGTAATGCGGTCCCCGTTACCCCTATGACACCAAGATTGACAGTTGGGGCTGGCGGAAAAAAATTACTGTTACCGGGAGACTTTGCCTACGCTGAGGCGGGTAAATTGGACCCTGACCAATTGGGTACTGTATCTCGAGATATACAACCGGGTGTTGTGGTTAAACTTGATGAACGCGTTAGAAGATTAACGGCTCCTAATGCCAGCATCATGACCGGCCCAGGAACTAATACCTATATTTTGGGCGATGATGCGAATGGTTATTTAGTTATTGATCCCGGACCAGAGAGTAGAAAGCATATTGACTCGATACGAGATCTAACTTCAGATCGAGTGAAGTGGGTTTTATGCACACACACACACATCGACCACTCGCCCGGTGCTGCACTTATAAGCAAGTTAACGGGAGCATGTGTTTTCGGGCGCTTGGCGGAGCATATGGAGCGTCAAGATTCTTCCTTCGTTCCTGACGAGCAGCTGAGTGATGGAAACGAAGTAAGTTTTGGCGATTTAAAAATTGATGTGCTACATACGCCAGGACATGCCTCTAACCACTTATGCTTCCTATTTTCCGAAGCACGTATGTTGTTTACCGGAGATCACATCATGCAGGGATCCACTGTCGTGATTAATCCTCCCGACGGAGATATGTCAGCGTATTTTGGTTCCTTAAATAAGTTGTACGATTATCAGTTTGACTGGATCGCACCTGGACATGGCTTTCTGATGGATAACCCTCAAGAAGTAGTCAATCGTTTGTTAGTTCATCGCCAAAAGCGAGAGACAAAAATATTAAATGTATTAATTGCTTTAAGAAAAGGAACAGTTGATGAATTGGTGGTCAGAGCCTATGACGATGTTTCTCAGACATTGCATCAACTCGCCAAACGTTCTTTGCTTGCTCATTTAATGAAGCTACTTCAAGAGGAGCGGATTACCGTGAGTAACGATGTATGGTTTAGCGCAGTGAAGTAAAAATAAATTTAACGTTTAAATAGTTCTATCCGATAAGTGTTTTTTCTTTTTCACTGCTAGCACGATGCCTCCTGCAGCTAACGCCGATACTATCCAAAAAATAGCGGACGTGCCTAAAGCTGTGCCAAATGCTCCGAAGATTAATGGCAATATGACCTGACTTCCATGGATGATCGTGAGTCTTAGTCCTAACGCTTCTGCTACACGTCCCTCAGGTGCAGTTGCGTGAACAAGGGTCATGATGTTTGGTTGTGCTGCGCCTAGTCCTAACCCAAGAGCAAAGGCAATCAGTATGAAGAATAAGTAGCTTTCCAAAAAAGGAAATAGAAAAAAACAGGCTGCAGCGCATGCCAGAGTGCTAATTAAAATTTGCCATTCTGTTGCATATTTTGTTAGCAAGGGCATTAATAGGCGAATTCCAAATGTAGCCAATGCAAACGCGCCAAGAATGAATCCAATTTTTGATGCGGATAATCCAATTTTTGATCCATGAAGCGGGATTACAAAATTTTGTAAATCCCAGCACATCGAAATAAGCCCAGTGATAATGAGTATGTCTCTTAGTTCTTTATAACGGAATAATTGGAATGGGTTTGTTGTTTTCGAAGCGTTAACGATACTAGGTTTAGGTTTTTTTTGTTTTCGAGAAAAAAATAATAAACAAGCTGCACCCAGTGATACTACAATCGGCAAGACGAAAGACATTCGATGCGAAAAGTTATCAATGATTACGCCTCCAAGAACAGGGCCAAAAAATCCAGATATAGAAACTCCCATAGCGAACCACGAAAAAACAATCGCACGTTTTTCTGGGGCACTCATTTCTCCGAGATAGTGCTGCATCGATAAAATGGAGAATGTAAAACCTGTCCCGACCAAAGATGCTGAGACGAGAAGGGGTGCAAGATCTGCGGTCTCGTAAGAAAATACCAACGGAAGCGTGGCACCAACGCCGGATAAAGAAATCCCGACTGTTGTCGGGATAAAGGGACCGCGATAGTCTATCCATTTCCCGATCCTGACCGATATGAGCACAGGAATGACTGAGAATAAAGATAAAATTACTCCAACGGTAAACGCTGAAGCCCCTTTATCGATTGCATAGAGTGATATAGAAAAACGTGTAGATACGAATGCCAAATGACAAAGTACAGCAACCGATATAAATCGAATAAGTAGCATTGAGTTGCTTAATTTCTCCTGAGAGTCTCAGCGTGTTTATTTATCTTGATTGTTTGTGTCCAGCAGACAGCATTTGAATATAGCCCCCGTTTATCACGGGTACCGCGTGATATCCAAGGTTATTCATATACTTAGTTGCCGCAATGGCTCTCCCACCTTGAGAACAGTACACCACCACGGTGGTTTGTTTATCTGGAACAATTTTAGCTAGATTAGCTGTAAAGTCTTTTAGGGGTAGGTGAGTTGCACCGCTAATGTATCCGTCATTCCATTCTTTCTGCGTACGGACATCTATGAATAAAATATTTTTAGGATCAAGGTGTATGGTTTCCTCTGGTTTTAGACTGTTTCTTTTGGAAAGATCAATTTCATTCGCCAGTACGTTACTCACCAAAAAGAAAGCACAGATAAGTAATTGCATCATTCTGTACATTTTGGAACTCACCAATCCAAAAGTACCATTAGTCATTACTTTTTCTCAGACCTCCATAAGTTGTCCAAGAAGTTGAAACTAACCAACCACAATCCACCGGAAGATTGATTCCAGTGATGGCTGCGGCGTCATCGCTAATCAAGAAAGCAACTGCTTTCGCTATTTCATCGGCTTTAACCATGCGTCCTAGTGCATTCTGAATCAGAAGTGTCGGGTCTCGTTTCCCTGCGTTGATAGCGCTTTCTAGGGCTGGTGTTAATGTATGCCCCGGAGATACCGCGTTTACTCTGATGCCGCGAGGTCCCCACTCCGCTGCGAGACACTCCGTAATCGCAACAACTGCTGCTTTGGCAGGGGCGTAAGAGTGAAGGGGTACTGATCGATTCGCTGTAATCGATGCAATGTTAGTTATCGACCCTTCCTCACGCTCAATCATATATTTTGCGAAGGCTACTGAACTTAAATAAGTGCCTCTTTGGTCAACATTTACAACGTTATCCCAAATTTCCATCGGAAGTATCTCAGGAGCTAGTGGTTGTTGCAGGACACCAGCACAATTAACTAGGTGTTTCACTGGACCGAGATCGCTCTCTATCGAGGCTGCGCATGTATTCACGTTTTCGTCTTCAGTGACATCTAGCATATAAAAATATCCTCCTATGCTGTCGGCAATGTCTTTTCCTCTTGGGTTGATGTCGGTTATCACTACGGGTACCCCTCTCGCTGACAATTCCCGCGCGCATGCTTCTCCGATACCACTTGCACCACCCGTGATTACGGCGACCCCTACATTTTCGTTCTGCACCATAATTAATGCTCTGGGTTTAATTAATCTGAGTTTATTACGTTTCAGGTCAGTGTGGCTATGTTTCTGTGTTTATAACTGCTGAGCTAAAAAGCTTAATATAAGTTTGCCGGTAGTGGG
>QXZO01000144.1 GCA_009886305.1 Betaproteobacteria bacterium | reverse complement strand
AGCTCGACTTTAATTTTGGCAGTGATGATTTCTGGTTCACACAAAAAGAAAATAAGGTATACGCTATTGCGCTAGCACGGCCAGAGGGCAGGAGTATTTTGATCAAATCCTTATCTAACGAGTCAATTGATAAGATTCGAATGTTGGGACAGGTCATATACTTAGACTGGGAAAAAACCGATTTGGGTGTGGAAGTTCAACTTCCCGTTTTTATGACAGATGGCATAGGATTTGTAATCGAAGTAAGCCTCGAGGATTAGTCAATTTTTCCAAAGTTCGATATTGGTTCTTAGTCTTAGCTAATTTTAAGGTATAGGTTAAGTTGTATGGCTTTTTCTTTTGGGAAAACCGCGGGCTTTCGCTTCGATTTCAGCCAGTACAAAACAAGCGCGTATAGTATATCTCCTATTGTGATGTAGGAGAAATTACGCGTAACTATGGACGATTTTAGGACATTATGTCCTATCCGTTTTGACCTTGATCATGGATATACCACACCAATTAATGGACATTACAGACATCCGATTAAATAAACCGAATTTAACCTAGACTGAGCAAATTAAATAAGCTTATTAGATTTTTATTACAACTCTATCGAATGCCTTGTATCACATGAAAAATCTAGCACTAGCAGTATCTATCAGCTTATTCCTATGCAATGCACTTGGCGCTAAGAGTAACATTCTTTATGTCTCCAATGATGGATCTGACACAAGTGTAGGCAGTAAAGGATCCCCTTTCCTAACAATCGGCACCGCACTCAAGCGAGTTAAAGAAGGCGATGTTATTGAACTAGCGCCTGGGACTTACCGTGAGGTCATAGAACTACGTAATGAGCACGGAATAACTATTAGAGCGGCTGAATCAGGCACAGTAAAAATCGACCCGACTAAACTACTTCCAAAGAAGTGGGAATTAGGAGAAAATGGCATTTGGTCTTTATCTTATGAGGAGGATATATGGCAGCTCTTCTGCGACACAGACCTCGTTTATCTCGCGCGCTGGCCCAATGCTACCTTCGAAGATGGCAAGATTTGGCGGATGATGGAAAGTTGCCGCTCTACTGATGGAGGCTATAATCAGTACAAAGAAGAATGGGAGGGCCAAACTAGACTAGGACTCATATATGACGATCAATTTCATGTGCCTGCTAGACCTGGATTTACTGAAGGTGATTCAAGGTATGTATTCGACCCTGATATCACCTTCACGAACCAACCACCCTCATTAGCAAGCACTGGTATTGATTTTTCAGGAGCACTTGCGGTGCTCAATGTAGCGCACTGGCTAACTTACACACAACCAATCGTTTCTCATGCTGCTGGCAGCGATCATTTCACGTATAGTACGGAGCTGATTGGTCACAAGAATAGCGAACTTAAACACTTTAAAAAACCTTATGCATCGTATCATATCCTAGGACTTCCAGCCTTAGATAAGAGCAACGAATGGTGGTATGACCCGACGGAAAATAAGGTCTACTATAAACCAGAACTCGGAGCAAATCCTAATGAATTAAATCTCTACGCAAGATCAGTTGATTTCGCAGTAGAGTTGACTGGATGTTCTTCGATTAATTTCGAAAATATTGATTTTTTTGCGGGTGGTTTTTGGCTAAACTATTGCACGGAAAGTGGCTTCGATACTTGTCGTTTTGATTATCCCTCCACTCACAAATTCGTCCTCGGAGCTTTTAAATGGTTTGCGAATCACAACCCCAGATCCAATCCAAATAAAATGTCTAGTTATATTGGGGGCAAAGGAAATTATTTTATCAATTCAGTCATTCACCGAAGTAATGCACCCATTGCCTTCGATAGTGATGGAGTCTTAATCGAAAACTCGCTTTTTTCCGATATTGAATGGCAAGTAAATTCCAACGGGGGATCCGGTTCCGTAATGTTTGGTAAGAACGCGATATTTCGTAGAAATATTGTGCAGCGTGGCGGTAATTGTGAGGGCATAAGAGCAATAGATAATGGTTCTGTTATTGAGCTGAACCGTATTACTGATTCTGGCAATTTGCAGCATGATGGATCCGCTATCAATGTCGGCACTACCAAACATGCGGGCACTCGAGTCGCATATAATTGGTCACACGATACAAACGGGCAAGGGATACGCTTCGATTACCACGGCGAGCGGATTTTTCGTCCTGATGGGGAACTTTATGGAGATGGCGTCTACATGAACAATGTAAGCTGGAACACGATGACTAATCAGATCAAAGGCGATCGCCACCTGGTCGTAAATAATACTTCAATTAACTCTTCTAGCTATCCCGTCCCAGAAGAAGAGAAGGTCACCTTATCTATTCAGGGATACAGAGCTATGCACAATATCATGGGAAATATGCACAGCCTTACCCGTAATAATATAGCGACAATCAAAAATCGATCTTGGAATTTAGACGCGCCCGGACGAATCAAGAGCGATGGCTACGCGCCGCCACTTGCCACGGAGATACCAGGTAAGTCAGACAGCAATATGCTCACTCCAGGCGCAAGCTGGATCTATCTGCGTGACCCGAAAAACTACGACTTTCGTCCCAAGCAGAATTCTCGGATTGTTGATTCAGGCGCTCGCGTAAAAAGAGAAGATCTACCCAGCGCAATTAGTAATTACAAGGAGCAGGACATCATAGGCGATGCGCCTGATATGGGGGCTTATGAATATGGTGCTCCTAGGTATTGGATACCTGGACGAAAGACCGCGACGGCTTCTTCTCCAGTACCTAAGGACGGCGGAAACGATGTCCCCCTAAATGCAGACCTTATGTTCCTGGAAGCTTATAATTCTACGCATCACCGAATCCTCATGGGGGAGACGGCTGACTCACTAGTAGAAATAGCTCAGATTAAAAACCTAGAAACGAATATAGTCACACCTAAGGAACTTAAACCTGAAACCACCTATTATTGGCGAGTGGACGCTCATGTCCCTACGGCAAAGCAAGTAATCCAAACTGGTGATCTCTGGCAGTTTTCAACGAGTTCAGAATGAGTTTAAGTTAATGGGAAATAGATTAGCTACCCATTAGCTACCCTATTTCTCCTACAAATATGAAAGTCCGGATGCCCTTTTGAGGCAATGCCTCTAAGACTGATGTAGATTGTCTTCGATAGCCCGCTTCACTTCAAGCGGTTGCTGCATCCATTTTAATTGCAGATCACTCACGCCACGACCCGTTACCATGATGGTCGCATAACCTAAGATTCGGCCCCAAATAGATTGGCGGACCTCCACCGTTTCCACCGAATTCAAAAGCATCTCCTCAGTATGGCGGCCAATGATGCCCTTTTTAAAAATGACACGTCGATTAGTCACACCTTGTTCAATGCACTTGAGTCGCAGGTATTCATAGCCCGCCATCAATAAAGTGATCCCAAAAGTCGGAAGCGCTAGAAGTAGCCATCCCACTAGGGGTAGCCACGCCATCCAGTGCAACTTGAACAAAGTTTGGATCGATTCTTCAGACGATAGGGTTTTCTCAATGTAAGTCATGTTAGGGTAGGGGTGGGATAATTTTTAAATAGCAACAGCTCTTTAGTATTCTCGTATCGAAGCGATATCAACCAAAGACTAGCCACATACAGTCTGACTAGTTTGGTCTTCCTGGGATAGCATCCTTTGAACCCTTTGTGAAGGATTCAAAGAGAGCGAAATGCTGATATAGTGCCGCTTTTGTTTCCTCATTACGGTTGTTCTCAGAGCTAAGGTGAACCTCTTCCACGACAACATCCATTTCCTGAGCGGTCACCTGTCGAGCCCCGCTCAGATTTTCAGCGAAGAATGCCACCGCTTTCTTCAGTGAGTAGGTGATCAAATCTTTATTTTTTGCGTTTGACCCTTTTAACCGCCTCAACCTAGACCCCGAAGACTAGCTCCGCCAAGAACTAAACTTGTAATTGTATCACTTGACTTTTAGAAAAAATATTAAATTCTATAATTTCTAGTTGAGTATTACAAAAACCCATACATCTACTTACAAAATATGAAAACAATAAAAATAATAATTGCCATCTTAGGGTGCCTATCTGCTCCTTCAATGATTGTTGCACAAACTTACAGTCTCACAGCGTCATACCTCAATGTTGATGCAGGTTCAGACGGCATCTTAAATCTCATAGCCAAAGAAACTGGTGATCCATCCTACGGTGATGATCTTGAGGAAGGATCAGGACTTTCAATCGAATTTGGGACTGCTCCCATTGATGGCATAAGTTTAGGGCTAGAATATATACATTTCGGCACAGAGGCTAGTGTTAGCGGTAATGCAAGTGCACAAAATGCCATCGATTTAAGTGATTTTTTTGATGAGACTTTTCAGGTAGGCGCTACTGAGTTCAAAGAAGAGTATACTACGCATACCTTTATGTTTAACGTAGCATATGATATAGAGATAGGGGATAAACTTGCTGCTTACCTTGGCGCTGGCGCTGGATTCACCCGCATCA
This sequence comes from Betaproteobacteria bacterium, assembly GCA_009886305.1. Classification (GTDB taxonomy): domain Bacteria; phylum Pseudomonadota; class Gammaproteobacteria; order Burkholderiales; family Eutrophovitaceae; genus Eutrophovita. The sequence continues at coordinate 3,432 of QXZO01000144.1, read as the reverse complement.
ATCAAGAATTAAGTGTATCAAATCCTGGCTTAAATGGCTCTATTGGTGATTCTGACACTGTCTTTGCATACCAGTTTAAGGCTGGTTTACGCTACGCCTTAAGCGAAGCATGGAGTGTTCAAAGCGGCGTTCGCTTCCTTGATTATGACGACTTCGAATTTTCCTATGAGGGCGTAAAAGTTTCGGGCGATAGTGATGCCACTGCATTTGAGTTTGGTTTATCATACGCATACTAATACAATTTATCTTTTTACACAAAGGTGGCCTCAAGTAGGCCACCTTTTTTGTGCCTGGGCACATTCTATCAGACGCGACCTCTTCGCGCTGCCAGCGCATGCCTGCCTACTGATTGGAATTCAGGTATCAGAGTTTCCTACGAACCCTTTGTGAAGGATTCAAAGAGAGCGAAATACTGATCGAGTGCTGCCTTTGTTTCCTCCTTGCGGTTGTTCTCGGAACTGAGGTGAACCTCTTCCACGACAACAGCCATTTCTTGAGCGGTCACTTGTCGAGCCCCGCTCAGATTTTCAGCGAAAAATGCCACCGCTTTCTCCAGGGAGTAGGTGATTATGTGGATTTCATGGAGTTCCAGGGCATCAAGATTGGTCTTAGCGCGCAACTGCTCAGTTGTGGATTGCATGACCTCCACAGCACTTGATTCCGTCGCTATGTCTTCGAGCTTTAGGTGTTGAATCGGTTTTTCATCCTGTCCGCTATTTTCTTTGACTGTCTCGACGTCTTTTTGGCAGCCGAGAAAGCCCATGGATAGTGCGAGAAAAAGGATTAGGTAATGTGGTTTTTTCATAGATTGCGTAGACAAAAACTTGGCAAACACAGGGGTCGAACGCAAAATATCAGGACTGAATCAAACAGGTCGGACCTACGCCGCCCTTATTCAAAGAAGTCACTCGGGAGGTGCCCAACTAGTTTCAACATGGAATAGGGGTGCTCGTAGGCTAGGTCGTTTTCGTCGTAACGGATTTGGGTATCGTTGACTATTTGAACGGCCATATGATGGCTCCAGTATCCAGATCCGCCACCCCAGCTATAGCATTTTAGGTAGATGATACCGTCTATATCCTGCCGTATAGCGGAGTATTTAAAATAGGTAACTTCATTCTCTGAATGAGTTTCGCTCATCTGAACCCATGGGGCCAAGCCGGGCACCTCGTTAGGAATGACCTCAAAATCGAGTGCCCTTGCAATTTGATTGCTGTCCTGAGCCTCATCGAGGTCGAAGGCCATGACGTTAGGGTCGCGATCGCTCATCCAGCCGCCGAACATCTCAACCAAGGCAGGATGAACGAAAGGAGCTTCAAAGAAGCCTAAGTCCGTAGTCGCCTGCTCTGCGGGTTTCTCGCAGCCAATCAGGCCAATTAGGAGGCAAATTGAGGTAAGGCAGCGTAGCATAGTAGGGGACGAGTTGTGGATAGGGCTGTGAGAAAGAAGAGATTTAGGGGCATTTTGTGATTTGATAATTAAGATTAGCCACAGCTAAGAGCTACTCTATGGTAATCTTAGCCGCGCCTGAAGCACTTGGGCGAAAGCGTTCGTCGCCTAATTCGATTACCAGGCGTTCTCCATGGGTAAACATAATCTCCACAGGACCACTTTTATCGAGGGTCAAAGGATTGTCGACTTCGATTGCGCCACGATAGATGCGTACTCCATCGTTCTTCTGCGTCACAGTAATATACACGCTGCCGCCATTGGCCAATAAAGTGATACTGTTCGAATCCGCTACTGCAGACGCTGGATCGACTGGATCCTCATTATTAAAATCCGGTGTGACCGCATCTTCTTTGTCCTCAGATCCATCCTTCAGTGCCCTCAGTGCCTCCACATACTCATGCGCGTCTGAATCTCCAAGGTAACAAGCTTGCATTAGGAAACGAATAGCAAACGCCTCGTAGTCATGGTCGGGTTCATCGCTGTCATTACCTTTATCATGAAAGATGTTAAATAATGAGAAATAAGCACTGGGATAATCACGCAATGCAGAGATCCAAATGAAATTCTCCCCGCTCTTTTTCTGTTTTTCTGTCGAGTCTGGATCAGAAGACAAGAGACGACCGAGTTTATATTGTGCAGCTGCATTACCTTTAGAGGCGGCAGAGCGCCAATATTTAACGGCCCCTGCTTCATCAGCTGGAACACCCTCAGCACCTTCGTACAAATATTTAGCCAGCGCTTGCTCAGAATAAGTATGCCCCATGTCAGCAGCCCTTCGGAACCATGCAACTGCCTTACTTAAATCCTTTTCAACATACCGGCCTATCTTGTGATAAACCGCCAAATTATACATAGACTGCACGTAACCTTTTTCAGATGCCTTGAGATAGTATTCATAGGCTTTTCCATAATCAATTAAGCCCTCTCTCTTCTCGTAGTCTGGAATCTTGTCGGTCATTCCAAGCATACCGCTATCCTGGCCGCCCATATACTCAGAGCCCGTTTCATACATAAAAGCAAGATTGTGCAAATGGAGCGCATCATCACTATACTCAGGCTCAACGCCCCCAGTAAAATCCTCTTGAATAGGAATTACGCCATCTGAGCGATAATGGGCAGCTTTACTTGAATCTTTGAGGGTTCGATTAAACTGAAACAGCATTCCAAGGAAATTAGGCCCCACCGGCTTTAAAACCAGCTCGTCCGGACCGTAGAGCAAAGTCCCGTCCTCCTGGATTTTTAGCTTCTTGCTCGGAGTATCTGGATGGGCATAAACGAGCTCAAGTAAGGAACCGTCAATTTCCCAATACCCCATATCACCCTCATCAAAGGTCTCAACGGTAACAAAATCGGTGAAATTGAAATGTTTGAATATATATGGGTTTAACTCAATAGAAACAGTCAGATCGTCATTGCTCCCAATGTAGTGGCCGACAAGGTCCTCGCGGCTGATAACAGACTCCTCTTTGCTCTCTTCCCCAAATGCTAGACTCGATAAAAAGAATGAGAATAGACAGAATATGGGGTAATTACGCGATATCATAGGGTGATATTACTAATGAGTTAAAAGAGTTATTTAGCCATAAAAATCATCAGCCCATTGTATTATATCGTGTCAATTCTTTGTCCGCCTTTAGAATCACTATCTCGTTTAGGTAACTGAATTTTTGTTATCATTCTTTTGTATCAGCAACAACAGTTGTGAGCGCCGAGGAAATAAGGCCCGTGGGTACTGCTACTACTGCAATACCTATAATTACAATGAAACTTGTGAAGATTTTCCCCCCTGGAGTGATTGGGAATGCATCTCCATACCCAACTGTAGTTAATGTTACTATGGCCCACCAAAAAGAGTCTAAGACTGAACCGAAGACCTCTGGTTGAGCAGCCCTCTCGAAAAAGTATATACCAACTGCAGAAACATAAAATGCAATGAAGGTAATGATGCAGAATACTGATAATTCGTTCTTAATGCTCTTT
>QXZO01000143.1:1624-3883 GCA_009886305.1 Betaproteobacteria bacterium | reverse complement strand
AAACAAATCAGCGCTAAACGTCTTACCCTCAAAGACATATCTTTCACCTCCTTAACAAAATCTCAACAACACTTTATGAACGAAATACTCTATGTAACTAAGTAAACTGTAGCTTCGCTCTAGGCGATGTGAGCGACTTAGATATTAATAAACTATTCGTCAAAAAATCAATAAAAACAAAAACTTTATCTACAGCGAACGAATTCGTTTTACAAACTCCGCCGTATACGACCCTATTTCATCCGGACTATCCTCCTGCAAGAAATGCATCCCGGGAACAGTAACCTCAGTTTGGTTTAGCCACTTTCGACAAAGTTCACGCTGACGTCCGACAAGAATAGAACCAGGCTCAGCATTAATAAAGAGCTTCGGTATATGAGAGGCCCCAAGCCATTGAGAGTAATTTTCCACTACGTCTACAACATCAACAGGACTTCCCTCAATAGGAATTTGTCTTGGCCAAGATAAGGTTGGTCGCCTATCCTCTCCCTCCAACTTAAATGGTCGACGATATTCATCCATTTCGGTCTCTTTTAGTTGACGCAGGACAGATCCAGGAAGCACTCGCTCAATAAATATATTCTTGTCTAAAACCATCTCCTCTCCTGCAGGAGACCGAAACCCTTGAAAAACTTTACGGGCATTCTCAGGCCAGTCATCCCAACTCATCGCATCGACGATTGCCTCCATGTAAACAATGCCCTCAACTCGATGTTCATGTTTGCTCGCCCACTCAAATGCAAGAGCAGAACCCCAATCATGAATAACAAAAATTATACGGTCGCCTAAGTTTAATTGGTCCCATGCGGAAAAAAGATACTCTCTTTGCTCAGCATATGTATATCGAGTATGGTCGGATTCCGATAATTTTTCGGAATCCCCCATTCCAATTAAATCACATGCAACAAGCCTTCCAGCACCCTCGCAATAGGGCATGATATTGCGCCATAGATAAGATGAAGTTGGGTTGCCATGTTGAAAAACTATCGCATCTCCTTGCCCTTCATCAATGTAGGACATCTTCTTACCACGCACGTCAATTGTCTTCTTCGTCGCAAAGGGTAGATCGCTCAGCATTTTCGCATCTCCTTTTTAACGCCCTTCAAAAGAAGGTTTTTGTTTAGCGACAAATGCAGCAATGCCATCCTGAGCATCTTTGGTCCCTACCATCCGAGTAATTTCCCGAGTCTCTCTCTCCATCTGAGACTCAAGTGTGTCATTAGGCGACATGAGTACCAACCTCTTGACACCGCCATGCGCGATTGTGGGACCTGCAGCAAGGTCTTTCGCTAGCTGATCAACTTCTTTTTGTAAATCAGCCGATGGAACCACACGATTAACGAGTCCCCAACTAAGCGCCTCTTGAGCCGTGATCGTTCGATTAGTTAAATACAGTTCAAGCGCTCTTCGACGTCCAATTACCCGCGTCAAAAAATAAGTGGAACTTCCATCTGGCGTGAGCCCAATGCGCGTATACGCGCTCGTAAATTTAGCTGTTTCAGACGCTATAACCAGGTCACAACACGCTGCAAGGCTCAATCCGGCTCCAGCTGCAGCTCCGCTCACTGCTGCAATAACAGGGGCGTCCAACCAAGCTAACCGTGATATCGCAATATGCAAGTACCCTGTCATTTCACGAACCAATGCTTCTAATCGATCCTTGTTCGCATGGAACTCGCCGATGTCCCCACCAGCACAGAATGCTTTATCTCCGCTACCTGCTATAACGACAGCTCGCACATTTTTGTCACCAGCTATCAGGTTAACGATATCGTGCAAATCTTTTGCCGCTTGACCATTAATCGCGTTGAACGAGTTTTCTCGGTTAATAGTGATTCTTGCGATGTTGTCTTTAACATCGAATAACATTGTCTCGAATTCCAAATTTTCCTCCTGGCTCTTTAGTTTTTATGTCCACCCCAAGCTGGGGCAGAATTCTGATTTATCATTACAATCTTACGACACACATCGATATTTTGCTCAGCAATTATTAATATTACGATACGATGGAACGCCTGAGAATCAGGATCGAAACAAGATTCCTTGGTTAGTCACTATTTACCAAGGCTACATGGCCACACATCGATTCATTTGTTTAGGAGTTAATGACAATGTCCACGTTTAAAAACTTTATCCCTAGTGGAGTCATTCCAGCCACTTTATTGCTTCTCAATGAAGATCTCACCATCAATGACGCTGCCACACGGAAGCACACAAAAGATTGTGCACAGAGACCCGGTGTTTCTGCGATAACTGTTA
>QXZO01000143.1:0-1614 GCA_009886305.1 Betaproteobacteria bacterium | reverse complement strand
ACTGTTAATGGCCACGCGTCTGAAGTGCATGCGTGTTCGTTTGACGAGCAGCAACAGATTCTTGATTCAACCATGGACGAAGTTGGTGACCGGTGCCCAGTAATTAATGGTGTTTACGCGGACGGGAGTCAAGAGGCCGCACGAATAGCAAAAATGGCAGAAGCAGGAGGCGCCTCCTGCTTATTAGTCTTTCCGCCAAATACTATGTCAATGGGTGGCCAGTTAAGGCCAGAGATGGCAATCACCCACTTTAGTGAGATCGCGAATGCAACTGACCTTCCCTTGATTTGTTTTCAATATCCAATGAGTACTGGGCTAGGCTATCCCTTTGAGACCCTCCTAAAATTATTCGACTCAGTACCCTCTGTGAAGGCTCTCAAAGACTGGTCGAACGATCCAATGCTCCACGAAAGACACATTAAGACCTTCCAATCCCTCCCAAATCCCATTAATGTCCTCACGACCCATAGCTCATGGCTAATGGCATCACTCAGCATGGGAGCGAACGGACTTTTATCCGGTGCCGGTAGCGTGATCGTAGACCTTCAAATCAGTTTGTTTCAAGCAATAAAAAATAAAAAATTAGAGTTAGCTCAAACGATAAATGACCAGATCTTCCCGCTAACCCAAGTATTTTATTCGGCTCCGTTTCTGGATATGCATAACCGCATGAAGGAAGCACTAGTCATTCTTGGTCGCACTAATAAGGCTTATGTGCGTCCACCGCTTTGTAAGCTCTCTAAATACGAGATAAAAAAAATAGAAAACGCTCTCAAAGCTGCTGATATTGGTCATGAGTTGGAGATTATAGAGAAAATCTAATCTCTGGCGATTGTGCTCGAAATAAAGCTTACTCACAGTCCAATTATGTTCTTTTTGCACACATAAAAGGTCCACTATAGTTCCTTTGATTGTATGAGCTTCTAAGGTATACTTCGGGCAGTTCGTCACTGGTTCTGTGTGGGAGTAAGAAGAACCGATTATTTAGTTTTAAAGTGGATTCCAAATACAGGGAGATATTTATGGCCGCATTATTTCAATCGCTAGGAAAAACTATCATTGCCGGCATAGTAATTCTGGTGGCACTGGTGCTTATTGCATCTAGCACGGGAGACTCCAGCAGCATGTCACATGCTTGGGGAATATTCATCATGAGGTGGTTGCACGTTCTAGCTGGCGTGATGTGGATTGGACTACTTTGGTACTTCAATTTCGTACAAATACCTTCAATGCCCAAAATTCCTGACGAGCATAAACCAGCGATAGGGAAAGTCATTGCACCGGCAGCACTTTGGTGGTTCAGATACGGCGCACTCGCCACTGTTGTAACTGGAGTTATTCTGGCTTGGGGAAATGGTTATCTAGCTAATGCGCTTGCTTTTGGTGAAGGTCACCTAGCAATTGGAATTGGCATGTGGATGGCATTAGTTATGGCAGCCAATGTATGGTTTATCATTTGGCCGAATCAGAAAAGAGCTTTGGGTATTGTTACTGTTGAGGCAGATCAGAAGGCTGCATCAGCAAAGATTGCTATGATGGGATCAAGGTTTAACACCATGCTCTCAATACCGATGTTATACATGATGGTCGCTCAGCAAAATGGAGGTGGCGCCT
>QXZO01000142.1 GCA_009886305.1 Betaproteobacteria bacterium | reverse complement strand
GTCCGCAAATATGGCGTAAAACCTGATGATTTGGATGAAATGGTTTCAAGTGTCCAGGCTGAGCTTGAGGAGGTATCTTTAGGAGCTAATCTAGACGAGCTTCAGAAAGTAGAGGTTCTTGCGAGAGAAAAATATCTGGAGGCCGCTAATCAATTAAGCTCGGATCGAGGGAAGTCATCAATTGAGTTGACAAAAAAAGTTAACGCTGCACTCGCGGATTTGGCAATGTCTGGGGTCCGATTTGAGGCTCGTTTGGTTCCTAAAGACGAACCTAGCGGAACAGGCCTTGAGCAGATAGCTTTTTATGTAGCTACTAACCCGGGCGTTGAGGCTAAGCTTGTGGGTAAGGTGGCGTCAGGTGGTGAGTTGTCGAGAATATCATTGGCAATACAGTCCGTGGTCCATCAAGATTCCGCTGTTCCAACGGTTATATTTGACGAAGTTGACTCTGGGGTGGGCGGAGCGGTGGCTGAAATTGTCGGAAGAATGTTGAAAACAGTTGGCCGACGTGCCCAAGTTTTGTGTGTGACGCACTTACCGCAGGTTGCGGCCCTTGGCGACTCTCACTGGAAGGTTTCTAAAGCTCAGTCAAAAGCAACTTCTAGTACGCTGCTGCAAAAACTAAAATCTAAAGAGTGTGTTGATGAAATCGCTCGAATGCTAGCTGGCGAGGTAGTATCCGAGCAAGCTAAAGCTCATGCTCGCGAGCTGATCAATTCTGCCTCGACGTAAACCGTTATTTCCGCCGTTTTAAGACCCTCTCTTGTGCGGGCAATTTAGTTTTGTACAGTCAGCATAGATATGCAGAGAATGACCGATGATTTCAAATCCCCTATCCTTTGCAATTTCAGTCTGCTTTAGTTCGATTTCTTCATCAAAGAACTCTTCTACTCGACCGCATTGGTTACATACTAGATGATCGTGGTGCTCTCCCTGATCAAGTTCGTACACAGCCTTACCAGATTCAAAATGGTGTCTAATGAGGATTCCTGCTTGCTCAAACTGAGTGAGTACTCGGTAGATGGTGGCTAGTCCTATATCCATTTCATCATCTAAGAGGTGTCGATACACGTCCTCCGCTGAAAGATGTCTTGCTGTTGATGTCTCAAATACATTAAGAATCTTCAGACGGGGTAGGGTGGCCTTGAGCCCCATATTTTTGAGATCTAGTGGTGTTTTCATGACAGTGTAATTTCTATGAGTTTAGCCTATCATAACGTTTTTGTTACTTATTGACTAACCATTCAGGCCTAGAACTAATATGAATCGGATGTATACAGCTATCCCCCAGTGCCTCAGCGCTTTAGCTCTTGCACTTCTTTTGTCGTCGTGTTTTTTGTCACCTTATAAATTAGAGGTCCGTCAGGGGAACTACCTCGATGAAGAAATGTTGATGATGCTAAAGCCTGACATGACCAAGGACCAAGTTACCTTTATATTGGGAACGCCCTTGGTGATTGATCCCTTGACCCCTAATAATTGGAATTATGTTTATTTAGCTGGAGCGGCTGGCAATGTTAACCGAGAGAGAACAATTGTAGTTGTCTTTGAGCAAGATCGATTGAACCGGTTAGAAGGAGACGTGACAATAGACGGCTGGACGGGGCAATAGTCAGAACTTACAGTAGTCGATTATCGACAAACTTCTAGAGGCGGAGAGTAGAGAATTGTTATGGATAAACTGAAAATAGCCGTTTGCGGCGCATCTGGGAAAATGGGGCGGGCATTAATTGCTTGCGTGAGAGACGACGAAGCTCTGACCTTAGTTGGGGCTTTAGAACTTCCAGGTAATGCTTGTTTAGGTAGGGATGCCGGGGGGCTGCTTGGTTTTGATTCCGGCGTGGTTATCTCCTCAGATATCGATGCTGTTACCAGTAGCGCAGATGTATTGATAGACTTTACTCGCCCGGAGGGAACGATTGAGCACCTGAAGGCATGCACGTCAAACAATACTGCTATGGTTATTGGAACGACAGGTTTTACTGATATTCAGAAGGATTTGATAAAGCAAGCTGCTGAAAGCATACCTCTTGTGATAGCGCCAAACATGAGTGTTGGTGTTAACGTATTGCTGAGATTGTTGAAAATAGCTTCTATTGCACTGGATGATGAGTATGACATTGAGATTGTCGAAGCTCATCACAAACATAAAGTTGATGCCCCATCTGGTACAGCGCTAAGGATGGGAGAGGTTATTGCGGATTCTCTGGGCAGAGGCCTTTCCGACTGCGCAGTTTATGCGCGTGAGGGTTATACGGGCGCACGCGAACCAAAGACGATTGGTTTTTCTACCGTTAGAGCGGGAGATATTGTGGGCGAGCATACGGCTATATTTGCTGGAACAGGCGAACGGATCGAGATTACCCACAAGGCCTCTAATCGGAGTAATTTCGCGGTTGGTGCGTTGAGGGCGGCGAAGTTTCTATCTGGGAAGAAAGACGGCCTATTCGATATGCAGGACGTTTTAAACGGCTAAGGTTTTTGGAGTATAAAAATTAGCCTGACTGCATCGAGTATTATTATTTTAGGCATTTAGTAGCTCTTAGAGATTGCTCGATAGTTCTTTCAGCCTGTATAATGGGGGCCTTGCGGGGGGAACGCTGAGCGATTCCACCCGTTTTTTGCAAGTGCCTCAAGGGCGCCGCGTCCCCCACTCAAATTTATCCTTGGAGGTCGATTGTCGTATCAAAAATGTGATCCAGCGATCTTGGTTCTAGAGGACGGAACCGTATTTCAGGGTTTTTCGATAGGAGCTGATAAACCTGCCGTTGGAGAGGTGGTTTTTAATACTTCGATGACCGGTTATCAGGAAATCCTCACCGACCCCTCATATCAAAATCAGATTGTGACGCTGACTTATCCTCACGTGGGCAGCGTCGGCTGCAATGCCGAGGACATGGAGTCCATTCGCGCGCGCGCCGCAGGACTTATTATTCGTGATTTGCCTTTGAAGGCAAGTAATTTTCGTTCTACCAGCTCGCTCGGTGAATGGATGAAAGCTCACAATGTGCCAGCGATCGCAGGTATTGACACTCGAAAGTTAACCAGATTGCTTCGGGAGAAGGGCGCTTTGCGTGGAGCGATAGGAACTGGCGGGGTCAGCCCAGAAGAGCTAAAGGCTCGCATTCGCTCGTTCCCCGGTTTAGGAGGCAGCGATCTGGCCATCGAGGTAACGTGTGGTAGCGTTTATGAGTGGACTCAGCCGCAGTGGTCACTCGATGCAGGGGCACGTAAAAAAGTCGAAGTAAAAAGACACATTGTTGCTTACGATTTTGGCGTGAAACATAACATACTGCGGATGTTGGTTTCTCGAGGTTGTCATGTGACCGTTGTGCCGGCGACAACCAGCGCCGAGGAGGTATACAAGCTGAGTCCAGACGGCGTATTCTTGTCCAATGGTCCAGGTGACCCAGAACCTTGTGTTTATGCCGTTGAGGCGATCAAACAATTGTTGGTTGATCGCGTACCAATTTTTGGGATTTGTCTTGGGCATCAATTACTCGCGATTGCAAGCGGTGCTAAGACTAGAAAAATGAAATTTGGTCACCATGGGGCGAATCATCCCGTTAAAGATCTCCACACGGAACAAGTTTTAATTACTAGTCAAAATCACGGTTTTGAAGTAGATCAAGATTCGTTGCCAAATGATGTCCAAGCTACCCATGTCTCTTTGTTTGATGGAAGTTTGCAAGGCATTCAGCACTTGGAAGCGCCTGCCTTTTCATTTCAAGGCCATCCCGAGGCGAGTCCTGGTCCTCATGACGTCGACTACTTGTTTGATCGGTTTATGAAAAATATTGATCAAGCCAAAAATGTTTAAAAAGAAGCCATAAGGAGCTCTGGGACGATTAATGCCTAAAAGAGAAGATATTCAATCAATACTGATTATAGGCGCGGGTCCGATTGTGATCGGGCAGGCCTGTGAGTTTGACTATTCTGGTGCCCAGGCATGTAAGGCTCTTAGAGAAGAGGGTTATCGGGTAATTCTGGTCAACTCAAATCCAGCGACGATAATGACCGACCCTGAGTTGGCCGATGTGACTTACATTGAGCCGATAACATGGCAGCTTGTGGAAAAAATTATAGCCAAGGAGCAGCCTGACGCATTACTGCCCACCATGGGCGGACAGACCGCGCTAAATTGTGCTTTAGATCTAGCTAAGCACGGGGTGTTGGAGAGGTACTCGGTCGACATGATCGGCGCTAGCAAAGAGGCGATTGATAAGGCTGAAGATCGAGAAAAATTTAAAGTTGCCATGACTAAAATTGGTCTTGATAGTCCGAGGTCTATGATTGCGCATAGCCTGGAGGAGGCGATTCAGGTGCAAGCTCTGATTGGTTACCCTGCGATTATTAGGCCCTCTTTTACCATGGGCGGAGCTGGCGGTGGTATTGCGTATAACAAGGAAGAGTTCGTCGATATTATCGAAAGAGGCTTGGATGCCTCTCCGACCAAGGAAGTTTTGATTGAAGAGTCAGTAATTGGTTGGAAAGAGTACGAAATGGAGGTTGTCCGTGACCGGTCAGATAATTGCATTATCATCTGTTCAATAGAAAACTTGGACGCAATGGGCGTGCACACCGGGGATTCGATTACAGTTGCGCCAGCGCAGACACTCACGGACAAAGAATATCAAATAATGCGAAATGCTTCGATCGCAGTTTTGCGTGAGATTGGCGTAGATACGGGTGGTTCAAATGTACAGTTTGCAATTAATCCCGATGATGGTCGTATGACTGTTATCGAAATGAACCCACGAGTGTCTCGGTCCTCGGCGCTAGCATCTAAAGCGACTGGTTTTCCTATTGCTAAGGTGGCGGCAAAGCTTGCGGTTGGTTTCACATTGGATGAACTCAACAACGATATAACTGGCGGGCAAACACCTGCTTCGTTTGAACCGACTATAGATTACGTGGTGACGAAGATACCCCGTTTTGCTTTTGAAAAATTTCCTCGCGCAGATTCACGGCTTACAACTCAAATGAAATCTGTTGGAGAGGTAATGGCTATCGGGAGGACCTTTCAGGAGTCTTTTCAAAAAGCTCTCCGAGGGCTGGAAACAGGGATTGATGGGTTGGACGAGCGGTCTGGTGACCTCGAAGTAGTAAGGGGCGAAATCACTGACCCTGGACCAGAACGAATTTTGTATGTTGCTGATGCCTTTCGTCTTGGTTTGAGTCTTGAGGAAATTCATGAAATCACCCATATTGATCCATGGTTTCTGATATTTATTGAGGACCTAATAGTCGAAGAGCGTGCAATTTCGGAAGGGTCTATTGCTGACTTTGACCAAATAGCGTTGAGGCGAATAAAACAAAAGGGTTTCTCGGACAGGCGAATCGCTAAATTGTTTGGTATTGATGAAGGTGAGGTGCGAAGCGTACGCACTGCTCTCTCAATACATCCTGTGTTTAAGAGGGTTGATACTTGTGCAGCCGAATTTGATACGAACACAGCCTATATGTACTCCACTTATGAAGAGGAGTGTGAATCAAGGCCATCAACCCGTGACAAAATAATGGTTTTAGGTGGTGGACCAAATCGAATTGGTCAGGGTATTGAGTTTGACTATTGCTGCGTTCATGCTTCTTTAGCGCTTCGGGAAGATGGTTTCGAAACGATCATGGTGAATTGTAATCCTGAGACCGTTTCTACTGATTACGATATATCTGATCGGTTGTATTTTGAGCCCCTGACGCTGGAAGACGTATTAGAAATTGTTGACGTAGAGAAGCCTAAAGGCGTCATTGTTCAGTACGGAGGTCAAACTCCGCTTAAGCTGGCTGCTGGATTACATGCCGCAGGTGTTCCCATAATAGGTACCAGTCCAGAGATGATAGATTGCGCTGAGGATCGGGAAAAGTTTCAAAAATTACTGTCAGATCTTGGCTTGAAGCAACCTCCCAACAGAACGGCTAGAAATCCTGAGGAGGCGATAGAACTTGCTCAGGAAATTGGCTATCCACTTGTTGTGCGTCCATCTTATGTGCTTGGGGGAAGAGCAATGGAGATCGTGCATCAGCAATCTGATCTTGAGCGGTATATGAGAGAGGCCGTTAAGGTAAGCAACGATAGTCCTGTGCTCTTAGATCGTTTTTTAAATGATGCAATAGAAGTTGATGTGGACGCAATTTGTGATGGTCGTGATGTAGTAATTGGTGGGATTATGGAGCACATTGAGCAGGCGGGCGTTCATAGTGGCGATTCTGCTTGCTCCCTTCCTCCTTACAGTCTGTCCTCTGTGCTTCAGGATGAACTTCGACGCCAAACTGTTGAGCTCGCGAAAGGATTGAAAGTTGTCGGGTTGATGAATATACAATTCGCCATTCAGAACCAAGATGTATTTGTGCTCGAAGTTAATCCGCGTGCGTCGCGAACTGTACCCTACGTGTCAAAAGCTATTGGTCGACCCTTAGCTAAAGTAGCGGCTAGCTGTATGGCAGGTAAAACGCTGTCTCAAATGGGGGTGACGTCGGAAATAGTGCCGCCGTATTATTGTGTTAAAGAGGCGGTATTCCCGTTTATTAAATTCCCTGGTGTTGACACGATCCTCGGTCCTGAGATGAGATCGACTGGAGAGGTAATGGGCGTAGGCCAATCTTTTTCAGAAGCTTTTGTGAAATCGCAGTTGGCGGCGGGAGTTTTGTTGCCTACGTCGGGGAAAGCCTTCATGAGCGTTCGCGATCAAGATAAGGGTAAGATTATTGATATAGCTCGTCGACTAGCTGAAATCGGTTTCGAGCTAATAGCTACTAACGGAACGGCAAAGACGTTGTCCGAACATGGACTCCCTGCTGAACGAGTAAATAAAGTGACGGAGGGTCGTCCTCATGTGGTGGATATGATTAAAAACGGAGAGATTGCAATGATCATAAATACTGTTGATGATAGTCAGACCTCGATTAGGGATTCTTATTCAATTAGGAGAACCGCCCTGCAGGGGCGAGTTACTTACTTTACAACTGTTGCTGGCGCAAGGGCTGCGAGCTTTGGGATCAGTCAGATGACTGATATGAAGGTTTACTCTGTTCAAGATTGCCATGGCTTGATCAGCTGACTCTTCTTCACTTATTCATTTAAACAATTTAAGGATTCTCGGTATGTCAAAAGTACCTCTCACAATGTTAGGGGCTGAGAAGCTTCGGGATGAATTGCATCACTTGAAGACTACGGAGAGACCGTCCGTCATCAGTGCAATTTCAGAGGCTAGAGCCCACGGTGATTTGTCGGAGAATGCGGAGTATGATGCTGCAAAGGAACGTCAAAGTTTTATCGAAGGTCGCATTCTCGAATTGGAAGGTAAATTATCTAATGCGCAAGTCATTGACCCTGCTGCTCTTGACGCAGAGGGACGGTGCGTATTTGGCGCCACAGTACATCTTTCTGATTTAGAGTCTGATCAAAAAGTCACGTATCAAATCGTGGGGGAGGATGAGGCAGATATTAAGGGCGGAAAGATATCAGTTAATTCCCCCATTGCACGAGCGCTTATTGGCAAGCATGAAGGTGATGTTGCGGAGGTTGATGCGCCCGGCGGGGTCAGAGAGTATGAGATTTTAGCCGTCAAATACGTTTGAGGCCTGTTAAGGAGCAGGGATTAAAAAAGATTGTAGGCGTCCATATCTATTTAGAATTTTCTTCATTTTTGCGGAAGATAATTAAGACCTTCCCAATCTGATTGATCGGTGTTGCGTCGAGAGATTTCGCAATTTCTATCATGATCGATTTGCGTTCGTCGCGGTCTTCAGAGTGCATTCGTACTTTTATCAATTCATGTGCGTCCAGGGCTATATTGAGCTCCTTTAACACAGGTTTGCTTAGCCCCTTATCACCAATTGTGACAACCGGGTTAAGGTGATGGGCTTTAGCCTTGAGTTCGCGTTTAAATTTTTCTGTTAGAGAGTTCACTGTTGTTCCTAATTGTTTTCGAGTTTAAGTTGGTATTGTAGTCTCTATAAAATGAATAAGTTACTCACAAATGTCAAAACGTAAAAAGACTTGGATGCAGGAGCATGTGTCTGACCCATTCGTTAGAAAAGCGAATACTGATGGTTGGCGTTCTAGAGCTTCATTTAAATTAATTGAGCTCCTGGATAAAGATGAATTGGTGAAGCCGGGCATGGTGGTGGTTGATTTGGGAGCCGCTCCAGGTGGTTGGAGCCAGGTGATATCGCAGCGCATGCAGGGTGATGGCTTGGTGGTTGCTGTTGATTTGCTAGAGATGCCAGAGCTTTCCTCAGTAAAAGTCATTCGTGGTGATTTTGGAGAGCAGAGCACGTTGGATGTAATTGAAGCAGAATTAGCAAATCGCGCGGTCGATCTTGTAATTTCCGATATGGCCCCCAATATTAGTGGAGTAAAGTCTTTAGATCAGGCGAGGTGGCTGAACTTGGCTGAATTGGCGCTAGATTTTGCGCAAAAATATGTGAATCTTGGCGGTAGTTTTGTCGTTAAGTGCTTTGAGGGTGAGGGTAGTCAGGAATTTTGTGAAAGCGTTAAATCGTCTTTTCGTAGAGTTCATAGAAGAAAACCGGAAGCGTCTCGCGATCGATCTAGTGAATTTTTCATCGTTGGGTTGAACAAAATTGATTGATTGGAGCCTTACTTAAGTGAATTCAGTCTAGAATAGTAAGTTAATATAATCTCGGAAATAGTCCGAGTGATTGGTAGGTAGGAGTAAAAATTGAATAATACGTTTAAAAACATAGCAGTTTGGCTTGTAATCGCACTCGTCTTGATGACAGTGTTTAATCAATTTAGCGCGCGTCAACAGCAACAGTCTTCAGTGCCGTATTCTCGTTTCATTCAAGATGTGAACTCGGGTGGTGTTGCTGGTGTCACCATTGACGGCCGCAATCTTACCGTTCAAAAATCAGACGGACAGCGATACAGCGTCTATTCACCTTCGGATCCTTGGTTGGTATCTGATTTGCTAAAAGCCGGAGTAGTGGTTGAGGCGAAACCCGAGGAGGAGCCTTCATTCCTCATGAACATATTTGTCTCCTGGTTCCCGATGTTACTTCTAATCGGGGTGTGGATCTTTTTTATGCGCCAAATGCAAGGGGGAGGCAAGGGCGGTGCATTTTCATTTGGTAAAAGTAAGGCGAGACTCCTCGACGATACTAATAACGGTATAACTTTCGTTGACGTCGCAGGGTGCGACGAGGCAAAAGAAGAAGTGTCTGAGTTAGTGGACTTTCTTAGGGATCCAGGTAAATTCCAAAAACTGGGGGGGCGCATTCCCCGTGGAGTTTTAATGGTCGGCTCTCCAGGTACAGGTAAAACACTTCTTGCGAAAGCGATCGCAGGAGAGGCAAAGGTTCCGTTCTTTTCAATCTCTGGCTCGGATTTTGTGGAGATGTTCGTTGGTGTCGGGGCGGCTCGCGTGCGAGACATGTTTGAGAATGCTAGGAAAAATTCTCCTTGTATTTTATTCATTGACGAGATTGATGCAGTTGGACGACAGCGGGGCGCTGGACTAGGCGGCGGTAACGACGAACGGGAGCAGACTCTTAACCAGTTGTTGGTTGAAATGGATGGCTTCGAAACAGGTGTTGGTGTCATTGTTATTGCTGCCACTAACCGACCAGACGTTTTAGACCCTGCTTTGCTCCGTCCTGGCCGTTTTGATCGTCAGGTCGTCGTTCCACTTCCAGACATTCGAGGGAGAGAACAAATTCTCATGGTGCACATGCGGAAAGTACCGATGGACCCAGATGTAAAGGCGGATATTTTGGCGCGTGGTACACCAGGTTTTTCAGGGGCAGATTTAGCCAACCTGGTCAATGAAGCAGCATTATTTGCGGCGCGAGCAAGCAAGCGTCTCGTCGATATGGCTGACTTTGAAAGTGCCAAAGACAAAATAATGATGGGTGCTGAGCGACGCTCAATGGTGATGCCAGAGGAAGAACGGAAGAATACGGCCTATCATGAGTCAGGACATGCTGTTGTGGCCAGGCTCCTACCAAGAACTGATCCCGTTCACAAAGTCACTATCATCCCGAGGGGTCGTGCGCTTGGCTTGACCATGCAGTTGCCTCAAGAAGATCGATACAGCATGGACAAAGAACAAATCCTTCAAAACATCGCAGTATTGTTTGGTGGACGCATTGCAGAAGAAGTATTTATGAAGCAAATGACCACGGGTGCTTCGAATGACTTTGAGAGAGCTACTGATATGGCTCGAAGGATGGTCACCCAGTGGGGAATGAGCGAAGAACTGGGAACCATGGTGTTCGGTGAAAATGAAGGAGAAGTATTCTTAGGCCGTTCAGTTACTACAACCAAAAATGTTTCTGAAGCAACGATGCAGCGAGTTGACAATGAGATAAAAAAGATAATTGATGAGCGCTACGCATTAGCTCGAAGTTTGATTGAGGAAAACCGAGACAAAGTCGAATTGATGGCTCAGACCCTGCTTGAGTGGGAAACCATAGATGCAGATCAGGTAAACGACATAATGGAAGGGCGTCAGCCAAGGCCTCCTAAACCGACCCAAAAGCCGGAGGATCCAAAGTCTCCACCAGATGTCGTTAGTCCAGAGCCAACAACAAGGCCGGCAGAAGAATCTTAGTTCTTGAGTGTTGGAGGATTTCAATTGACCTACGCTATT
>QXZO01000141.1:571-12389 GCA_009886305.1 Betaproteobacteria bacterium | reverse complement strand
ATCAGCGTATTGTCCGTACTTAGTTTCAAAATCATAAACAATACTATGCAGTTCCTCGCTAGAGACACTGTATACCGGTTCATGAGATAAAACGTGTGATATTAACTGGCGCTGATTAACCAAATCAACGTAACGTCTCAATGGGCTACTCACCCAAACATAAGCATCCAACCCCATGGTCTCATGAGGCAGAGGCAAGGTAGACAAACCTGTCTTGGACTTAGTTTTTACGCGATATAACGCAGCTATTTCCGCCCTCTTAAGTTCAGCCCCCCAAGAGCTGTTCGCAAATATCATTAGCTCCGAAACAATCACATCAACGGGTGAACCACGTTTACGCGGCATAATTTGAACCACCCCATCCAGGACTTCAAAGCTATATTCCTTACGATGGATGTGAGAATGATTTTCTCCTCTGAGGTCACGTAACCGAGTTGCGAATTGATAAAGTAAATGTAAGTCACGACCCCTAGGACAATCCGTTGCTTGGTTAACGCCCAAATCAGGATTAAAATATTCGTCTATGATTGCCAAATCCAAGTTATCTTGGACCTCAAGGGTTTCAATCTTCGACTCAGTATTGGTAACGAAGTATTCAGAATCTAAATCAGCATAAAGTGATACTACAGGCGCTCGATTTCCCTTAGATAGACTAAATTGCTCCACGACCCTCGGTGGTGACATTGTAAGTTTGCCCGCTGGATGATAAATCGTCGACATTCTTGATCGCAGCTCTTTATCCAGCGAAGAGTCCGCCTGAATACACAGCCCAGGCGCGGCAATGTGTATGCCGAGTCTCCAGCCTCCATTTTCATGCTCGGTCAACGAAAACGCATCATCAATTTCCGTCGTTGAGGCATCATCAATACTGAATGCCGTCGTTGGACCCTCGGGCAAATTCTCTATTTGAGGGACCAACGTATCATTCCTGTGTTTCGGGGTATCGTTAAATTGATCGTAGATAAATTGGCCTAAATGGAAGTCTTCAGGTTCAGGCATGATGGAAAGTCTAGAAAAAAGTCCGTGCTTTCCTATTTTTAAATTGAGACAAGCCTGCTCAATTGCTTTTTCCTCTAACTCATTTTTATCAGGGCCATACAATAATCGAGGTAACTTCTCAATAAACTCAGGCGGGACTGCGAAGCTAGATAATTGTTCTACGTAGCTCAGGAGTAATATCTCACGCTGTTTCTTGAGCTCTAAGGACGCTTTAGCAGCTTTTAATGCGTCAGGATTCGCAGGCTTGAAATTTCCGTGACCCTTTTTGTAAAAATGGGTCGGATGATCAAACAAAACCTTCAACACACTGGCTTCCTGCTCTTTTGTGATGGACTCGCCATAAAATGCTTTTGCGACTACTGAATGAACTTGTTCATCACCGTCAAAAGCCTCCCAAAGCAGGTCGGGATCAATACTTTTTGCAAGCTCTTGTGAAGAATTGAAAAACTCATCAGGGTGCGCGTGGTCGAAGAAGAAAAACACGTGGTTTGCTTTAACTTTAATCTTCTTCCCAAATTGACTTTGGACCTGAAGAGAAGCACCGGTCTCTTTCAAAACTCGGCCAACCTTCAGGGCGCCAGACTCCAAATACACTACATTCACGAAAACTTTACCTTCAACTGTTATTGAAATTATTTAAAAAATATTCACTTTGCATCATGCAGATACCGAGAAATCCATTACATGTGATAAAACGATATCAACGTAATCTTCAAAGTTACTGAAGCCATGATCGCTACCCGAAACTATTAATCGCTTTGACTTTTTATAGTAATGGACGGCTACTCTCCAATCTAAAAGCTCATCGCCGGTGGTGTGCATAAGGAATAATTTCTCAGGACTTTTAAGCTCAGGTGTGTACATGGCTTCAAACTGCTCCAAATGCTGACTCGTAAATTCATATTGCTCATGCGTATAAAGATTTTTTTGAGGGCCAACATAATTTATTAATCCAATATGAGGCGTGATTGCAGGATTTATTATGATGGATCTGCACCCTAAATGTTCAGACAAGTGCGTTGCATAAAACCCACCCAAAGAGCTGCCAACTAAGACTACATCGTTGATAGGTCGTGTCTTAATTTTGCCACTCAAGACCTCCACCGCTTCCTGCGGCCAGTGAGGCAGATTTGGACACCAAAAATCAACCTCGGAGCCCTGCTCCTGAATCAACTTCGCGAGTAAACGCGCTTTGTAGGAAGAAGAAGAACTATTGAAACCGTGCGCGTAAATAATTAACTTCATTAATTCACTTTCGATCCTAGAAGATCTAGGATCTTCTCATGAATATTCTGAAACCCGCCGTTACTCATAACTAATATGAAGTCTCCCGGCAAGGCACTATTCACAATAGCTCGGGTCATCATTGGTATATCCTCGAATAGACTTACTTTCTTATCCATTGCTCTGAACAATTCAGCCGCATTCCAATCGAGCCCCTTCGTGTAGCAATAAACAAGGTCTGCAATATCCAGACTGGCTGGCAAAGAATCATTATGATGTCCCATTTTCATGCTATTGGAGCGCGGCTCAAAAACAGCCAACACCCTGGCGTCGGGGTGTCGCTGCTTGACCGCCGAGATAGTTGACCTTATCGCCGTTGGGTGGTGGGCAAAATCGTCATAGACCTTGATATTTTTCGCCTCACCGCGAAGCTCCAGCCGACGTCTCACGCCTCGGTATTTTTCTAACGCCCTTAATCCAACCTCAATCGGAACGCCGCAATGCTGAGCAGCTAATACCGCAGCCAAAGCATTGTCCAAATTATGAGCACCAAAGAAATCTGGCTCATAGGCGCCTTGAGGCCGGTTGTTATTCAATAGCTCTATCCGAGTCCCATTGCCTACACTTTGGTATGTCCAGTTTTCAGGCGTCCCAAAGGGAATAATTTCTGACCAACATCCGCGCTCGATCACACGGTTCAAAGCCAAACTGTTCTGATTGGTAATTACAGCCCCAGTTCTGGGAACCGTTCTCATCAAGTGATGGAACTGTGTCTCGATTGCCTCAAGGTTCGGAAAAATATCCGCATGATCATACTCGAGATTGTTCAACACTAATGTCCGCGGATGATAATGTAAAAATTTAGATCGCTTATCGAAAAATGCTGTGTCATATTCGTCGGCCTCAATGACAAAGAAATTTGACTCAGTAAATCTCGACGACAAATCAAAATCGGTTGGAAGACCACCTACTAAAAAACCTGGGTTCAATCCTGCATAATCGAGAATTGTCGCTAACATAGCAGTGGTGGTAGTCTTTCCGTGTGTTCCCCCAACAGCCAATACCCATTTGGACCTTAGAACCGACTCATGCAACCACTGAGGTCCTGAGATATAAGGTAAATTACGATTGAGTACTTCTTCCATTAAAGGATTACCTCGAGACACCACGTTACCAATGACATACAGGTCGGGCTTCAAAGCGAGCTGACCAACATCCCAACCCTCTATAAGATCAATATCCATTGACTCAAGTTGCAAGCTCATTGGGGGATAAACCCCCTCATCACACCCGGTGACTTTAAATCCAGCTTGCTTTGCGATAGCTGCTACACCGCCCATAAAGCTGCCACAGATTCCTAGAATATGGATATGTGTTTCGCTTTTTGTTGTCATAGCATATGCCGCCTGTCCCTGTGGCTGAAACCAAATAGCGGTTCATTAATTCCGCGGGTAAGAGATATTACCTTGAACATCTCCCCCATAACGGTTGGAGATAATAATTTTTGTGCAGCTGACGCAGCAGGCAAATAGGCATCCATCTGCTCAGGATCGATGGCTGCCAACAAATCTGTGAAGCCACAATTCACCAAAAAATCTGCTTGGCTCACATATCCAGAGACCTCTAGACCAACGTCATGCGCAGCATGCGCAAGCCTGGAGAAATCAACATGAGCAGTGATGTCTTTATGTCCAAGGCGTTCGAGAGGGTCAGAATCCACCTTATGTTGATAATGACAACTCAGCGTTCCATCTCTCCGGTTCGGATGATAATAACTAGAGTGTTCGTAACCATAATCAAAGGCAAGAATCGCCCCGACATCTAGGCTTTGTGATAACTCATTAACAAGACTATTTACCGCTAAACAAACTTCTGTAACGTAAGGAAAATTGACATCTAAGCCATCAATTGCGTGATACAGCCGCTCGTCTTCAATCGGACGATCTTGCCAAACCAAAGATTCATTATCTACAACTACACCTCGTTCTTGCCACCCATTAACGTTTAACGACAGTAGATGGACGGGAAGCGCATCAAATACCTCGTTTGCCAAAATGATACCGGTAAAATTTTTTGGGAGCTCACTGACCCAACGAACCCTACTCCTAATGTTGGGTGCCAGGCGAGCAATCCGATCTTTTTGTCGCCCAGTCAGTGCTGCGCTAGGCTCAAAGAATAAATACTCATCCAAAGTATGATCCATCCTGTCTAGCTCAAGCAGAATATCAGACCCGAGGACGCCGCTGCCGCCTCCAAGCTCCAGAATACTTCCGCCAGTCATTTGTATAATTTGTGCGCATTGTTTGGCAACCGTCCGTCCAAAAAGATCACTTATCTCCGGCGCAGTGATAAAATCTCCTCGAGATCCAAATTTGTAAGTGTCCCGCATGTAATAACCGTATTTAGGGTCAAATAGTGCGTGATGCATAAACGAGGCAAAATCTAGCCAATTGTTATTTTCGGCTAGGTGCGCTTTAAACATAACAAGGATTGCAGCTTGATCTGATAAGTCTTCTGTCATTTATCCATTATTCCTTAGATCTCGACGGATGCATGCGAAAGACAGCCAACGAAAGATTGTTGCAATTAAGGAGCACATCTCCTCGTAACGACACAAGTGATATTTTAGACTGTAAGTTTAATAAATGATGACACAAACAAAAAGTAGGACGGTTTTAATCACTGGTTGCGCTACGCGTATCGGGAAACATATTGCCCTCGGTCTAGCCGAAGATGGCTGGAATGTAGGGGTTCACTACAACGAGTCAGAATCTCAAGCGACCGATTTGGTGCAAAATCTCAAAAAAATGGGCGTTAAAAGTACTGCCGTTAAAGCAAACTTGGCACACGAGGACAGTGCTAAAAACTTAGTAGCATCAGTCAAACAAGAATTGGGCGACATTCACAGTCTAATCAATAACGCGTCGATGTTTAGCTTCGATACTCCAGAACAATTTGAACGATCGAATCTGGAAAACCATATGGCCGTAAACTTATACGCGCCATTACATTTAACTTCTGAATTCGCAAAACAAATTCCTGAAAACAAACTGGGGTGCGTCATCAACCTCCTAGATCAAAAAACCCATAACTTGAATTCAGATTTTTTCTCCTACACACTAAGCAAGGTTGCATTAGAAACTGCCACGAAGCTTCTTGCATCAGCGCTGGGCCCCAAGTTACGTGTGTGTGGTTTGGCCCCGGGTATTACTTTACCGAGCGGCGATCAAACTGATTTAGGATTTGAAAAAGCACATAAACTAGCGCCACTCGGAAAAAGTTCTCTACCAAACGATATTGTCAGCGCCGTTAAATACCTTTTAAACGCAGATGCAGTGACGGGCTCAACGCTCATTGTTGACGGCGGTCAACACCTCTGGCCGACGAAACGGGATGTACAATTTGAAATCACAGAATAACGATAATTAACCCTGACTCATAAATATGAAACTTGAAACAAAGCCTCATCGAAAGATTTTCCTAAAAGATATGGCCGTATCGCTCTCCATCGGTATACATGACTTTGAAAAAATTAAAAGACAAAACGTTCTTATTAACGTCGAGCTAGATGTCGATCCAAATATACGTATCCTTGAAGACACCATTGCAGAAACAGTAGATTATGATTTCTTAAGAACCTCTATCATGAGCCTTTCAGATAGCGCTCACTTTCACCTTCAGGAGACTTTTTGCGAAAAAATCCTTGAACTCTGTCTTGGTAGAGCTGGCGTACTTGCAGCAAAGGTTTCAAGTGAAAAAACTGACGTATACCCCGACTGTGCATCAGTAGGATTTGAGATTTATCAAACGAAAGAATAATAATGCCGTCAGTCGCTCAAAAATCAGTCTATGAAACGAATAAATTAGCCAAACGACTACGCCGACAAGTAGGAGAAGCGATAGCTGACTACAACATGATTGTTGAGGGCGATAAGGTGATGGTTTGTCTGTCTGGCGGAAAAGATAGTTATACGATGCTCGACATTCTCCTATCTTTGCGCAGTCACGCGCCAATTCACTTTGATATCATCGCGGTCAACTTAGATCAGAAGCATCCCGGTTTTCCGGAAGAAATTCTGCCTGACTATCTTAAATCTCTAGATGTGCCTTTTCATATCATCGAACAGGATACCTACAGCATCGTCAAGAGAGTGGTCCCTGAAGGAAAGACAATGTGTGGTCTATGCTCTCGAATGCGCCGGGGAATCTTATACAAAACCGCTAAGACCTTAGGTGCAACGAAAATCGCTTTAGGGCATCACCGTGAAGATATTTTGGAGACATTTTTTCTAAATATGTTTCATGGGGGCAGGTTAAAAGCTATGCCGCCTAAGCTTAAATCAGATAATGGGGAACATATCGTAATCAGACCGCTTGCATACTGCAAGGAAAAAGATATTACAGCGCACGCTGAGATTAAAGCATTCCCAATCATACCCTGTGATTTGTGTGGCTCTCAAGACAATCTTCAAAGGCAAGTTACAAAACAAATGCTCCTTGAATGGGAAAAGAAACACCCGGGGCGCTTAGATACTATGTTTAGTGCACTTAAAAAAGTCTCCGCGTCGCACCTCCTTGACCCAGTACTCTACGATTTTAAGGGGCTTTCTCACGATAGTAGCCACGAGGGGGAGGGTGATATCGCTTTTGACCCGGATACTTCGCTGAACCAATCCCCAACATCTAATGTCATAAAAATTAGTTAGTAAAATCTCAAAGTAATCATGGAGATCCGAGAATTTAGATATAATCACGCCTTAATGCTTTCCCATAAAATAAGAAGTTATTTTTTTCATCCAAGGAAACCCCTAAATGAGTAACCAATCATATTCTGATATCAGTTCCTTTTATCCACCTCAGAGAACTCTGATGGGACCAGGACCATCCGAAATACACCCCAGAGTCTTCTCTGCAATGGGGCGACCTACGATTGGTTATTTGGATCCGGTTTTTGTAGATATGATGGAGGAGCTTAAAGAGCTCCTACGATATGCCTTTCAAACAAAAAATGCGATGACCTTCCCCGTCTCCGGTCCAGGCTCTGTAGGTATGGAGATGTGCTTTGTGAATATGGTAAGTCCTGGCGACAAAGTTATTGTTTGCCGCAACGGGGTATTTGGTGGTCGCATGATTGAGAACGTGGAGCGATGCGGCGGTACTGCTATCGTCGTTGAAGACCCCATGGGAAAATCTGTAGACCCCGAGAAAGTCCGTGAAGCGTTCAAGAAACACCCGGATACGAAAATCCTAGCCTTTGTTCACGCAGAGACATCTACTGGCGTTCGATCCGATGCGAAGACGCTCGCTGCAATCGCTCAAGAAAACGATGCACTCACTATCGTCGATACAGTGACTTCGCTAATTGGCATTCCGGTCCTTGTTGATGAATGGGGCTTGGATGCAGTTTATTCCGGTAGCC
Organism: Betaproteobacteria bacterium; assembly: GCA_009886305.1. Classification (GTDB taxonomy): domain Bacteria; phylum Pseudomonadota; class Gammaproteobacteria; order Burkholderiales; family Eutrophovitaceae; genus Eutrophovita. The sequence goes on along the minus strand of QXZO01000141.1, from coordinate 4,747 downwards.
AAAAATGCTTATCATGCACGCCGGGTCTTTCGCCTATTACATTCAGTGATCGCGTGGTGGAACTTGTAAAAAATAGAAAACATAAAGTGCAAAGTTGGTTTATGGACTTAAATTTGCTGCTTGGCTATTGGGGCGAGAGTAACCGAACCTATCATCACACAGCGCCAACTAATTCACTCTATTCTCTTCATGAAGCCCTTGTAATGCTTAGGGACGAGGGCCTAGAGGCGTCTTGGGCCCGACATAGAAGAAATCACCTCGCGCTTAAAGCAGGATTGGAAACGCTGGGGCTTTCTTATTTGGTTGACGAAGAATATCGCCTACCGCAAATGAATGCGGTTTACGTCATGCCGGGAATCGATGAGAAAGAAGTTCGTCGCCGGCTTTTAGAAGAAATGAATATAGAAATCGGCGCGGGGCTTGGTCCGCTTGCGGGTAAAATTTGGCGATTCGGCATCATGGGCTACAGTTGCAAAATGGAAAACGTGATGCTGTGCCTTTGTGCATTAGAAAGTGTGTTTGACAATATGGGCGCCAAAATTGAAATTGGTGCCGCAGAAGCTGCAGCCTATCACGCGTACGCAGCTCGCCCGTTAAATAATAAACCTCTTAAAAACGCCGCGTGATTCTTTAATATATCCTGCTTTCTGGCCGAATTACATAAGTGTGTGCTCACTATTAACGGCCGACCCAAATCTTAAAACAATTCCGCCTCGAAGACCTATTAATCTTCGAGGCGGAAAATATCTAAAAGAGATTTAAAGTTTAAAAACCGCTTTAACCTTAAAATCAATACCTATTAATAGCGATACATATCAGGCTTGTAAGGTCCTGTCTTTGCGACACCAATATAATTTGCTTGATCATCGGTCAACTCGGTTAATTGTACGTTCAAAGTAGCCAACTGAAGTCTTGCAACCTTCTCGTCAAGGTGCTTAGGCAATACATGCACACCAAGCGGATACTTTTCAGGATCATTAAATAGCTCAATTTGAGCGATTACTTGATTCGCAAAAGAAGAACTCATTACATAGCTAGGATGTCCAGTCGCGCACCCTAAATTAACCAAACGACCCTGAGCCAAAAGAATAATTTTCTTGCCATCAGGGAAAGCAATATGGTCGACTTGGGGCTTAATATTTTCCCAAGTATATTTCTCGATCGAAGCGACATCGATTTCATTGTCAAAGTGACCGATGTTACAAACGATGGCCTCATTCTTCATCGCAGCCATGTGATCATGATGAATAACATTGTAGTTTCCTGTGGCTGTAACAAAAATATCAGCTTTATCTGCTGCGTATTCCATGGTTACAACGCGAAAACCTTCCATCGCAGCTTGCAACGCACAAATAGGATCGACTTCAGTAACCCAGACTTGGGCTGATAACGCACGTAATGCCTGAGCAGAACCCTTACCAACGTCACCAAAACCAGCAACAACCGCAACTTTTCCGGCAATCATCACGTCGGTGGCACGCTTGATAGCGTCAACAAGTGATTCACGACAACCGTAGAGATTATCAAATTTAGATTTCGTTACGGAGTCATTCACATTAATCGCCGGAAAAGCTAGTGACTTATCCGCAGCCATCTCGATGAGGCGCTTCACGCCAGTAGTTGTCTCCTCTGTTACGCCTTTAACCGCCGCCAATCGGACCGAGTACCATTTTGGATTCGTAGACAATTTTTTCTTGATCGCGGCATAGAGGACGCGCTCCTCTTCGCTAGAAGGCTTGTTCAGCACCGAAAGATCGCTCTCAGCTTTTGTGCCCAAGTGAAGTAATAAAGTAGCGTCTCCGCCGTCGTCGAGAATCATATTCGCTTGATCTGAAGGCCACTCAAATATTTTATGACAGTAGTCCCAATATTGTTCAAGAGTCTCGCCCTTGAACGCAAAAACTGGCACACCTGACTCAGCAATCGCCGCAGCAGCATGATCCTGAGTAGAGTAAATATTACATGAGGCCCAACGAACCTCAGCACCAAGCGCAGTTAGAGTTTCAATCAATACCGCTGTTTGGATGGTCATGTGAAGCGAACCAGCTATACGGGCACCCTTCAAAGGCTTGCTGCCGCTGAATTCCTCTCGAATGGCCATTAATCCAGGCATTTCGATTTCGGCAATTAACATTTCTTTTCTACCCCAAGCCGATAGAGATAGGTCCGCAACCAAGTAATCTCCGGCGGATGAATTTTCTTGCAATACTGCTGACATTTACTGCCCTCCTTAATCAAAGAATGAAGCTTGGGGCAATAAAAAAGCCCACAAACCAATAACTTACTAGTTTGTGAGCGTCGTTTCCTGTGCTGAGCCTAGCCCTCCGTCAACTCGGAAGGGTCGCAACGCTCCTCAGCAATAACTATAAGTATACTACGACTACAGAGCACCCCTCAAAGTTTCAACTTTATCGAGGCCCTCCCAAGAGAATTCCGGCTCATCTCGACCAAAATGCCCATAAGCAGCTGTTTTTTCATATATGGGACGCAACAAATTCAACATTTGGACGATCCCCTTGGGACGTAAATCAAAATTTGTCGCGACGAGCTTAGCTATTTGCTCGTCATCAATTCGGCCTGTCCCAAACGTCGTAACTGAAACGCTTGTTGGTTCTGCTACGCCAATCGCGTAAGAAATTTGTACTTCGCACTTGGAGGCCAGCCCTGCCGCTACCACATTCTTAGCCACATATCGAGCAGCGTAAGCAGCTGATCGATCTACTTTAGATGGGTCCTTTCCAGAAAATGCCCCGCCGCCATGATGCGCAGCACCGCCATAGGTGTCAACAATGATCTTTCGTCCAGTTAACCCACAATCGCCCTGTGGTCCACCCACTACAAAGCGTCCCGTAGGATTCACTAAGTAATTAATTTCCCCTTGGATCAGATGATTTGGAATGACTGGCTTAATAATTTCTTCAATCACTGCCTCTCTAATTTGATCTAGTTCCATTTCAGGAGCATGCTGTGTTGATACGACCACGGTATCTATTGACTTAGGCTTACCATCGACGTAGCGCAAAGTCACCTGTGACTTAGCGTCTGGCCTTAACCAAGGTAATCGACCATCGCGACGCAATTCAGACTGACGCTCAACCAAACGATGAGATAAATGAATCGCAAGGGGCATATATACGTCGGTTTCATCACAGGCGTAACCGAACATCAACCCCTGATCACCTGCTCCCTGATTAAGGGGATCATCATGAGCCGCATCGACCCCCTGTTTGATATCCGGACTTTGCTTATCATATGCCACTAGAACAGAACAACCTCGATGGTCGATCCCAAAGTCAGTATTGTTATATCCGATACGCTGTAGTGTGTCTCTTGCGACTTGCTGGAAATCAACGTTTGCAGTGGTGGTAATTTCCCCGGCCATAACCACAAGCCCGGTGTTTACTAAAGTCTCAGCAGCAACCCTAGCAATAGGATCTTGAGCTAGAATAGCGTCAAGGACTGCATCCGAAATTTGGTCCGCGACCTTATCTGGGTGGCCTTCCGAAACGGATTCAGATGTAAATAAGTACTCTCGCATAGCGTGTGCCTCGAAACTCTTTTGAAATGGGGGCAAAGAGTACCAAAATCAGCCCAGAAATCCAAATTTTATATTCATGCTTATCATGATATTCAGAGTGTTAGGATTGTTACCCCTGAGATTTTTGCATCAATTGGGCTGGGTTCTAGGGCAGTTGATGTTTCTCACATCTCCCACTTACGCCAAACGATTGCGAGATAACTACGGTAATAGCGGGCTGATCACGGATGGTGAGCAATCAAAAAAATCGATAAAAAACAACGCTATAGAGGGTGGAAAGGCGCTAGCGGAGCTTCCCCGTATTTGGTTTTCCCCTGGGAATAACCCCGCCTCGCTAATGAAGAAGGTTAACGGATGGAACTTGGTCGAAAAAGGCTTAGCACGAGGTAACGGGCTAATACTGTTGACGCCACATATTGGATGCTTTGAAATCATCCCACACTTCCTATCCACTCAATTTCCTTTTACAGCGCTATACCGTCCTCCTAAGATCCGGTTTTTGGAGCCCCTCATGAAACGTGGTCGCCAAAGAAAAGGAATTCGGCTCGCTACAACCGATATTTCTGGGGTACGAACTTTACTGAAGGCGCTAAAAAGAGGCGAATCAATCGGTATTCTTCCCGATCAGGTGCCAGGCG
>QXZO01000141.1:0-561 GCA_009886305.1 Betaproteobacteria bacterium | reverse complement strand
TTCTTCAAACGACCTGCGTACACTATGACTATATGGTCTCGTTTAGCCGAGAAGAGTAACGCTACCGTTTTACTGATGGCCACCAGGAGACTAGCCAAAGGAGTCGGTTTTGAACTGTCATTTTATGACATGCCAAAACGACTAGATTCAGAAACTCACTCAAGATGTCTGAATCGAGGATTAGAATTTCTAATTGAAAAAAATCCTAACCAGTTCCTTTGGTCCTATAACCGTTATAAAACTCCGGCGGGCTCACGTAAACAAAAATCACCACACACCGAATGATTTCAATCAGAAAAATTTTATTAGGCAGCAACCATAAATGACTCGAATCGGTCTGGCGATACTTTGGATCCTACACTTTCTACCCCGGCGCATTTTGAGCGTATTTGGTCAGATTATGGGACTTTTGTTCTTTGTATTATCAAGTGATAGAAGGCATGTGGTCACTAAAAATCTCGATCTATGTTTTCCAAATCTATCCACCGCTGAAAGAGGTAGTTTACGTTTGAAACATTTTATATCACTCGGGAGAGCCGTCTCTGATTGTTCTATTGCTGT
>QXZO01000140.1 GCA_009886305.1 Betaproteobacteria bacterium | reverse complement strand
CAGCGTGAACAACTGCAAAAGATTGAACGAGTCTGAGTGAATGTGCTGGGCGCCCACCTCCGCGGCGGTTTGATGCATCAATACATAAGAACGTCGATGTCTCTTAAGAACAGATAGAGCCGGATCTTCTAACCAAGCTAGTTCATCTGCATCGAGAAACGTCAAGAGCTTATAGTTTTGCGGATTCAAATCTGCTCCAGGAAAGAACTTTATGTAACGTTCGGCAAAAGCATTACTAGCAACAACTGCGAGAGACTCAGTCACGCCAATTTGATTTGCATATCGTATTAAATACGCTAAAAATTCAAAATGATGCCCTGAGGCAACCGGCTCAAACAACAATGTAATACTTTTCATTGAGGAAGTCGACGGCTCGTATCTCAATGAAGCCTCCTTTGAAAGTTTATCAAATTCTCCCTTGGTGCAAATAAACGACCAAGACACATGCCATAAAGTATTGACTCGTAAGGGATATATAAAAACCGTCCGTTCGACAAGAGAAATAGAATTGCTAAGACCGAGAATCCCATGATTAGGCCATCTTCTCGATTGGCCAACTGCCCACTACGCATAAACCAATAAAACCTACATGTTTTGTACAGTGCAAAAATGAGCAGCAAGGAACCCATTGGGATTGAAAATACATAGAAAATTTCATCCAAAGGTAAATCATTATAGTTACCCCCCAAATTCTTAGCTAACATACCCCGCGGGACTAAAGAATTCGCGACATCTTCAAAGATGCTATTGAACATTTGAAAGCGCGTTATGTCCTGACTCAGGTAAAAATCCCCATTAAAAAATGCGATCGTACGGTCAACGATCCGAAAGGTTCCGTATCTAGACAAAATCCCGCTCTCAAGTAGATAATTAAGTGTAAAAAAGCCCAAAACCGATGAAATCGCTAGACCAAATGACATCCCGAAAAAACCTACGAAATTAAGCTTCCTAAGGCCTGCAAAAAATCCAAACAGTAATGCAATCATCATCACCGCAATATTGATACGAAAGGAACCAACAACTGTAATAACCACCGCAAGCACTACCGCGATAAGCATCAATAACACGCGCCGGCTCAAGATCGAGGCCGAGACGCAAAGATATAAAGCCATCAGATTAGTTTTATATATGTCATCTCCCTTAGCCTTAAAAATCTCGCCATAGAATGTCCCCTTAAACATTAATGCCAGATCTCCAAGCAAAGCTCCCAGTGCTAATGCATATATTACATACAGGCCCGGTAGAGGGTTATTCCTAAAGTATATTCCAACACATAAAATATATAGATAGCCTCGGCTCGTACCTAATACACCTCGAACATTTCCATCTGAAGTAACGCCCCCAATCGCGACAAGTACTATCAATAACAATATCGATAGAAATAGTATCACACCGTCTTTACGTAGCGCAATCGAGATTCCACGCTTAATCTCCTTCCGCTTTAAGTAGAGCACAGGCAAAAACAAGAGCTCAACGAAACTAAAAGATGTTATATCAACAATGTAATGATTCAGAAATCCGGACGCCCCACAAAAACCAGTCGCACAAATATAAATCAGCCAGAATAAATTGCTTAGATTAACCTTATTCATATTTTTACTCAAAAAATGTAACTACCGCACAGATGTGTAGGATTTTCATATTGAGCCAAGCATCAATATAATAAGTGCTACTGCCCATCAGCGACCAACCCCGCCACAATGATTCTCAGTCAACTCGCCGAGATAGGTGCTGCACAAAAAATTAAACAGTAAACATTTCATTATAACTACACTTCATATGCGACTATAACCAAGTGTTTCTAAGGTATTACCAAAAAGTTGACCACACGCCTCTAATTGTGAATCTGACAACTCTGATCGATATCTCTCAGCCTTCGCAACAACAACATGACTATCTCCTTGTGCCAATCTATTTCCACTCGAATTATTCTCGATAGCAGAAACGACACTAGAGTGAGAATACTCAAGCTCTAATACTTTAAAAGCTCGGCTCAACTCCGCCTCGGGATCACATATTAAATCTTCATAACGCAAAATCAAGGGATCTCGATTTAACCATTCTGTAATATACTGATTCCAATTACCGAACCATGGCTTCCCCGACACCTTCGCTCCGGACATTACATCGAAAACCTGCTCTAATGCAACAGGATCTTTAGTGCCATAAAAATAGGACATTGCCGATAAAGCGACATCCCGAGGGTCGCGCACAACAAAAATAACAGAGATATCTTTCCGCTCAAAAAACTGTGCATCATGATGTGATTTATATAGCACGATATTATGTTTATTCGCGCGCTCAATCCCCTCGATTGCAACTTCTCGCCTTCTATAATTACCGGCATAATCTCGATAGAAACCACCTACAGGCGCAGACAACGCCTCAGCAACTAAGCGCGTTGTCCAGGTATTTCCAGATCTAGGGTATCCACATACCACTACTTTCTTTCGCCGGTCTACAAGATCGGCGAATCGAGAACGAAGTGAATCAATTATTACTGATATATTCATAAAATTATATATTGATATTGTAAAGAATCCCAATCCCTAAGACACAGAAAGTGGGGCCGAATACACCTAACACTGAAAGCCCATATTGTCGCCCAAAGAAACTCACGGAGTAATAATAGACATAAGGAATATAACAGAACAAAAAAGATGCTGCCATCGAAAATATGAACATATCTAAATTAGGTTCTCTCAAAAAACTTAATATAATTCCAATCACTATAAAGGAAACCATGTAATAAAAACTAGCTCGATCACCCACTACATGACCACTAACAGAATACAATTGTAACCCTTGCGTGGCGACCATCTCACCGTAGAGAGCTATCGCTAACAGAAATATAATCAAGGAGTCCATCAGCCCTACATCCGAATCCAGTAATTCAATAGCGCTATCTCCCCAAAACACAACCAGTATAACTCCGCTGGTGACAACTAGAGCTGATAGCCCCCCCGAGCTCACAACTTGCTTCATCATTTGATCGAGCTTTCCCTGCGAATACAAACGCTGAATGCTCGGAAGCCAGGCAAAGAATGGAGCCTGCGCAAACTGCATCAATGTTTGAAGTAACTTGTAAGTCACCAAATAGGACGCCAATTGGGCGGCACTTGCAAATTGAGCATAAATCAGTGGTAAGCTATAACTTGTGCCGAATTTCAAAACATGTCCAATTCCAGCGCGCTTTGCACTCTTCCATGCAACCCCCATAACTTGGCTTCCATCAGAATCTTTCAACTGAAGCAGATTACCTCCGCGAAACTTTCTCAAAATCAAAAAAATGATTACTAATGGCGTAACTAGAAGCAGTTGACGAACTAATACATATCCAAATAACCCACCACCATAATACAAAACCGCCCCTCCAAATAAAATGGCAACCAACCCACAAATAGCAGAGACCCTTGCAGCCAAAGCAACGCCTCCCAAACCAGCAATAGCAGCTCTCAAAAATGAAAAGCGGATCAGCAAGGACTGGCAAATTATCATTAGCCCCCATGAGCCCCACCCAGCCCAGCGGCCTTCTATCTGATTTACACTATGAGCCACGGCAAGAGAACCAACTGTTCCAAACGTCAAAAATGCTATGATCGCAAGGCCCTTATATATCCGCTTACTAGCTCCCCAAACGACAGCTACGGTTTCCCAATTTGTTTCAGAACTTCTTGCATTCGCATTCATCACAGAAGGCTCATTTACTTTAAGCTGACTCAATTCTTCGACTCGCATACCGCCGTTAGCATAAGCAAAAAATCGTGAAATAGTCGGACCAAAACCAAACGAAAACAGAATATTAAAGCCTATAACAATTGAGAACAGATAAAAAACTGCGATTTCCTCAACAGAAAATACGGACAATACGAGGGGTAACAATATAATGCTATTACCCAAATTCACGACTAAGTTCAGCCATGTGTTAACCGTAGGAGAGTTCCACAAATAACGAACTAAATTTTCAGCATGTTTTAACATTGTAAAATCCAGACGAGGCAAACGTAACGTTTGAAGATCCTTATCTCGCTCGGAACGCAAAAGGGACTTGAGATGGGGTCTACATTAAACATCGCTAGGTTGCACCTGCAGGCGATCAATAGTGGCAGATTTACCTACAACTTCCTCAATCGTCTCAATCATATCTGAAAGCGTTACTGTCTGGTCGTTACCTAAATTAATCACTTCATAGTTCGAACTGTGATAATGAAGTGATCCAATAACGCCCTCAATAATATCGTCAATAAAAGTGTAGTCGCGGCGGGTGGATCCGTCGCCGAAGACAGGTGTCGCCTCACTATCTTCAATTAAACGGGCAAATTTATTAATCGCGAGAGCGGGTCGCTGACTTGGTCCATAAACAGTAAAGAAGAAGAGTCCCAGAACACAGATGCCATAGAGGTAGCTAGTTTAATTTAGTCGAAGTGCTTGATTTTTGATTCTGCGGCAGACCCAATTCAGAGATCTAAGGCTGCAATAAGTCTCATCTACTACGCTCTACGCGCGGCTTCTAGCTGCAAGAGTTTGCTTGATGCTGCAAGTAGGCCGAGGAAGGCCATCCAGTAGGCGGGGCTGTTGAAGATAAAATCAAGGAAGGCGTGGCTCATACACGTGGCGAAGCCGACGAGTAGGAAAAAAGCGGAAAAACTGAACATGCGGAAAGCGGAAAAAAGGATCCAGAGAAGTGTGAGGAGCACCAAGCCACTGCCGATGGCCCCATACTCAGCTACAAATTGGACGATGTCATTGTGCGCGTAGCGATACATCTGGCGGCCCACCCAACCTTTTTTACTGTCATAGTGAGTGTAGTATATCTCTGGATAATTACGCTGATACATGGGGAAGATATAGCGAAAAGAACCTCCACCCCAGCCCAACGCTAGGCGATCCTGCGCCATCTCCCAGCTCGCCTGAGTGGAAATGGCTCGGGCGTCTTGATCGGCCATCTCGATAGTTTTTTCGATATCGCCGAAGCGCTCTTCAATCGCATCGAGGTCGATGAAAGAAACAGCAAGGTAGGCGCCTAAACCAAGAATAACTACGGGAAGTATATTCAGCCAAAAACTGCGAAGATGGAAAATACTTTGTAGCCCAAAGAAGACTAATAAGACTAGGAAAGAGACGGTGAGGATGCTACCAAAGAGGATGCCGCCCCGTGAGAGTGCGAGCCCGACGGACGCCGCGGTCAGGGCGAAGAAGAAGAAACAAAGAAAGTGTGGGCCCCCACTCCTGGAAAATTCGCGGGTGCGCTTGGCGTGGTAGAAAAAGAGGACGCCTGCTGCAATGAGGATCAAGTTCAAATAAGCGGCAGCTTGGTTCCGGTAAAAAAAGGAGCCCCAGAAATGTTTATTACTAGAAGGGAAAGTCCAAAGAACTGCTTTGGCCTCAGTCAGATACTGGAGGATCGCGACCAGTCCCATCCCAGCACCACTGAGCAAGAGACACCAGAGCACGAGGAGAACGGGCTTGCGTCTCGTGAGTCCGGCCCAGAGTCCCCAGATGAGGGTGAAGGCTGCAACAAAGCTGACAAGGGCGCGCCAGGCATTCATCGGCTGGTAGTCGGAACGAACGGAGCTAGGCAGCCAGCTGGCTAGCGGGGCTTGAACCGCTTCAACCCACCAACCGCGTTCGTCGCGGACAACCTCAGCGGCTGGGTTGAGAGCACCGACTAGGAGGTAGAGGAG
>QXZO01000014.1 GCA_009886305.1 Betaproteobacteria bacterium | reverse complement strand
ACGCGCGACCTAACCCGCCATAAACGAGCTTCATATAATCGGGTAAGACACTCTGCGCTCTCGCCGCATGAAGCTCTCTTCTCTACGAAATTTCTTGCTTCTACAAGATACTGAGTTCTTGTTAATAATTGTCTGAGACCGTCAATATGCGTTGATAACTCAAAATCAAGGGCGGAGAGGGATTGTGATTGGCAAATCACTTTTTGACTAACAGATATATTTTCAACGCAGTCAAAGGATGGTGCTACTTCGAAATCATTGGCTAAAGGGAATCCCACGAAACAAGCGACAATAACCACAGAGAATGGGATGAGAATAGCTAATTTCATTGAGTCCATCGTTTGACTAACTGCAAAGTATAGATTTTACAACCAATATAAGCCTGTTACTGATAACTTATTGCTGAAGGGATCAGCTCCCCAGGACCTGTGTAAGAGGTATATTAGAGCAGTGTTGGATTGTGGCCTCTTAAGGTAGGCATACAACGGTTTTTTACTAAGTTGATTCGCATGTTGATTGGCTAGATAAGGCGATTAAAATGCCTGATACAGCAGAGTACGGCCAAGTTTGCCGTTGATTTGTCAGCACTGTAACGGCTATTTCGGTAAGTTTTTCGCTATTCCATGATCCTGGAAGACACACAGGGTTACCATGAACCAAAAATGCGTAGGGCTGTTCCTTCAGCTGCTCCCTAGTTTGGTGTCGAGCGCCCTCAACAACCCCCATAACGAAAGCCATGCACGGCTCTTTGTCCACCTTGCACTCATTGAGGAATTGTTCTACTGATACAAAACCTTCATTGGCATGTGAGTAGGCGATGAGGCTCATTAAAACTAAAAAAACAAGTTTTCGTCTCACAGTTCAGGTAATGTTACTGTTACTTCAAAAGCGGAATACCAAGCAGCCAAATCTTTAATTTCCTTCATCGACAAAGATGATGAGATAAGACTCATTCGTCGATCCTGTCGAATCCCTTTTCGATAGTCAACTAATGATTTTTCAAAATATATAGAGCTCATGCCAGCAAGATTAGGGGCCTCAGGATATGTGGATATGCCGTCCTTACCGTGACAAACTGAACATGCGGATGATAGTTTCTTTCCGTTCTCAATATCCGCTGCTGCCGCCACAGCAATATTGATGATTAAACCAAGACACAGAATTACAAAGTGTTTCACTATTTACTCCGAATAAAAAAAAGCCCCCAGCAACAAGCCGGGGGCTTTCATGCAACTAATTAATTACCGACGTAAGAGATCCTGTAGATCGCGCCTGCGTAATCATCTGATACGAGCATTGAGCCGTCTTTCATCATAGTGATAGACATTGGACGTCCGTCATACTCTCCGTTTGCATTCAACCAACCTTCAGCAAATGGCTCCATCTTGGCATTGCCCTCATCATCGATGAAAGTAACCATCACACGTGAACCACAAGGTGTTGTGCGGTTCCAAGAACCATGCTGAGCGCTGAAAATCGCATTCTTATACTTAGAAGGAAACTGGTCCCCTGAGTAGAAAGCCATGCCCAAGTCAGCACAGTGAGCAGTAGTTTCTACTGCTGGATGTACGACGTCCTCTGGAGGAGTCTGACCTGCGTACTCATTGGTTCTTACTGTACCGCCACCAAACCATGGATGACCGAAGTGCTGGCCAGCTGCTGTTTGTCGGTTTAACTCACCTGGAGGAATGTCGTCGCCCATACCGTCAACCTGGTTATCTGTCCACCAAAGCTCACCTGTTTCTGGATGAAAGTCTTGTCCAACAGAGTTACGAACACCGTAGGTGTAAACCTCACGGTTTGAGCCGTCACGATCCATACGGATGATGCCGCCGATACCGGTATCTGCATAGAGCTCTAGCTTATCCTCTGGAGCCACGTTGTAAGGCTGACCTAGTGAGATATAAACCTTATTATCTGGACCAATGTCGATTACACGGGTTGTATGGTTGTAGCTCTCTTCGCCTTCTGGAATCAAGTCACCTTTGGCTACAATGTCAACTGCTACAACATCTGGACCTTCAAAGAAGTATTCCGCTGCTGGAAACAAACGAACCTGATTTCGCTCTGCAATGTAGAGAAAACCGTCTTTTGTGAATTGAACACCGTTCGGCACATCAAATGTAAGTGATGGAGCGAAATCTTTCACTTCATCAGCCACGCCATCACGGTCTCTGTCAGAAATAACCCATACTTTGTCTTTTCGTGTGCCCACGAACAATGCAGTTCCCTGAGGAGCCATTGCCATATCACGCGCATCTGGAACTATTGCGTATAGATTGATTTCGAAACCCTCTGGCATAGTGACATTGCTTAATACTTCACGAATGTTATCCGCTTTAGCGCCGTCTTGAGCGATGAATGTGTGATCGCCCATTGTTTTACCTGAGGTGCCGAAAATTCCGACGTTGCTTTCTTTAGCAGCTACTCCTGTTGCGAATGCTAGACCCGCTAGGCATGCTGCAGTTTTTTTAAATTTCATTAATAAATGCTCCCTAAGATTAAAAATTTCTTAACTACCATTTTTTACTTTTTTGACCCTCTGCCTTCCCACAAAATTTTGCATCGTGAAAATTATAGAAGATCAAAGTTCGAACAGGCGGTAACCTATTGGTTCCCCGAATAAGGTGATAACCCAATTTCCGAGCATTTGAATATTACCATTCTGTTCAAATGTCTCAAGTCAAAAAGACAAGTAATGCAATATATTGCTTCAACCAATAGCTTGAAGAACATATTTCTGCATATATCAGACGTTAGGGACGCTCAAAAGGATTTGTTTGGATCCACGCTACCGTCTCTTTCAGGCACGAAGGAATATCTCTAAAGCGAACGCCAAGACTGTCCCGACGGGTGAAGTCAAATTGCGTGGCAGGCTTAAGGTCACCGACAATCGGCAAAGGCATCTGCATGTCGGGCAAGATACGTCTCAGTTCATCATAGATATCCTGCCAATGCCAGCTGTCATAAACACCAAAAAAGCGCCCTTTCGCTTCAGAATCTTCATAAGCGGCAATGAACAAGCTTGATAAATCATGCAGATGACTCATTGACGTTGAATCATTTGGTACTCTTTCGTGGCGTCCTACGCCACCATCTATTAAACTCTTGAGCCAGACATGCGGGTTTCTCTCCATGTGCTCCGGGATAATCACCGGACCGAACATTCCAGTAGGCATGATGATACTCAACCTGATGTCATGTTCGAGAGCAAACTTGAATGCGGCCTTCTCCATTATTGTTTTAGTCGCAGACGTATATTTTTTTGCGCGACATTGTTCAGTCTCATCAGACCAGTGATCAATCTCATTTTTCACTTTTACAGGGGGAATCGGATTAGTTGAACTCGTAGAGCTACAAATCACTATCTTCTTTACACCATTATTTGCAGCTGAGCGCATGATATTTAAACAGCCATTAACGGTCGGCATGATGATTTCTTCATAGCCCTGCTCATCATTCATATCCGCCGCAACCATTCCCGAGGAACCGTGATAAGTAGGAACCAAAGTAGCAATAAAAACTCCATCAACCCCTCGTGTTGCCTCCTCAAAGTTATTTTCAATGCTCATATCTGCAGAAAACAGATCTAGCCTCTCGCCACCAGAGAGAGATTTGAGGAATGGAAATTTGGTCGGGTCCGTACAATCACGCATCGTCCCATTAACGCGGTAACCTCTCAGTAGAGCTGTTCGCGTGATGTTTGATCCAACAAGACCACTTGCACCAGCTATGCAGAGTTTTTTTTTGTTCGTGTTATCCATTAAATTTTTTAATGCCGTTGTGTTTTTGAATGTTGCTACTATGTTTGGCTCTGAGTTCGACCCCGGCCCATAAGTCCGTGCGCCTGAATCGGTGGATGGTTACGAATCGCCTCCTCTACGGGATCGGTACCCCAGCCAGGCCGGTCAGAAATAATTAGGTGACCTTCTTCATATTCTGGGGTGTGAGTGAATAGCTCGTCATCCCATTTAATTCGATCGATATCCACCTCCATTATTCTTAGATTAGGCACGGCGGCACAAAAATGTGCATTCATCATAGTGCACAAATGGCCATAGAAATTATGACAAGCCACGTTTACCTCATGAGCCTCGGCAATTGCCGCAATTTTCATGGATTGCCAAACTCCATTCCAAGGCGTATCAATAATTGCTACATCTAGTGCTTGTCGACGAAGGAATGGTAAGAACTGTTGGGCTCCAATTAAGGTTTCGCAAGACGCTATCGGATGTGGGCTCTGGGAGCGGATATATGCCAGAGCCTCCGGGTCCCGTGTATCTAGCTCTATCCAAAACATATCTAGATCCTTTATCTCTCGCAAAATTTTAAGATAACCTTCAGTTTTAGCATTAAAATTTAGGTCTAGCAGGATATCAATGTCAGGTCCAGCCTCTTCTCGTATGGTCTCTAAGTGTTCCCTTAAGCCCTTTAATATTTCCCGGTCAACATTTAATTCTGGCGAAAACGGGCTACCAAATCCTGGAGCCCACCCTTTTATTTGACCCTCTTCGTAACGCCATATATTCGTTTTAACCGCTGTGAAACCTCTTTGAGAAACTTCCTTAGATATGGCTCTAACACCTTCTTGATCACTGATTGTAGGTAAATAATGGGGTATACGTCCTGCACGCCAACTCACGAAATGTGACCAATAAACGCGCAGTCGATCTCTAATCTTTCCGCCCAATAGTTCATAGCATGGTAAGCCCAAGGTTTTGGCTTTGGCATCGAGTAATGCATTCTCAATGGCTCCGAGTGCTTGTCCGACTACTCCGCCTGCACCAGGCCTCGTGGTGCAATAAAGATCCTCACGAATTCGCTCGTGGCGCATGACTGATTGACCGATGACGCGCGGAGCTATTTGTTCGATAACTGCCCCTACGCCAGGAGAGCCAAACCCTTCATCAAACTCACTCCAACCGACCACTCCATCGTCAGTGACAAGCTTCACGAAGTAGTAGTTGCGCCAACCGGCACTGCAAGACAAGGTTTCGAGCGTTACGACATTAGTAGTTTTATTCATTATTATTCCAATATCATATTGAGTTATGTGCGAATGCTAACATTTCACTAATTTAATTTAAAAGTTGATCATGGTTTTACGATATATTCAATTGTCTGTTTGGCGGCGACTTGAAATAAGAAATCAATAACCCATATCTAATAGGCTAATTGGGTTTCAAATTATGATCCTATGATAATGTCTAAGCTGATTAAGAAATCTATTTGGAGGTTGAGGCTGCTATGGATAAAGTAAATGAGAACAAAGGGACGGTATTAGTATCGGGCGTTGGAGCCTCAAGTGGATTAGGCGCGGCCGTAGCACGTAAATTCGCCCATGGAGGCTACCCGGTTGTTATTGCTGGACGCAGCGAAGAAAAACTACAGCATACCTTGAACGAGCTGATTACCGCCGGCGCAACAGCCAGTATGTTTGTTACTGATGTTACGGACGCAACATCAATATCAAAGCTTGTAAAAGAAATTGAGTCGACAGCGCCCATCGAGTTGGCAGTTCATAACGCAGGAGGAAATAACTGGGCTCCTTTTCTTGAAGTTACGCAGGAATCGTTTACGACTCATTGGCGTGAACATACCTTAGGAGCTTTTTTGCTTGCGCAAACGGTATTGCCATACTTCTTGGAGCGAGCAAAAGGAACGCTTATTTTTACCGGAGCGTCTGGAAGCCTGCGCGGAAAAGCGAAATTCGCTCCGTTTTCTGCTGCGAAAGGTGGAGTTAGAAATTTAGCCCAAAGTTTATCTCGTGAATTCGGGCCACAAAATATTCACGTGGGACATGTCATTGTGGATGGCGGTATTGATGGAGAACGGCTTAATAGGCGCGCGCCTAAGCTTAAGTCGGAGCGCGGGCAAGATGGAATGCTACACATTGATGCGATCGCTGAAGCCTATTGGATGTTGCATCATCAGCACAGAAGTGCATGGACTTTAGAGTTGGATCTTCGGCCGTGGTCTGAGAATTTTTAAAGGCTGGATTGACTGTTTGAATTTAAATTCGCTACACACTGTTATATGAGAATATTTGCATTTTTACTTAGACAATTTCTGCCCGTTATTTTGAGACGCATCGTGCCAACTCTGATACGGATCATTAAATCAATGTTACGTCGATGAAGGAATTTAAATACTATGCCGATCATTCGAATTACGGTGCCTGAGGGCACAGAGAAATCTATAAAAAAATTAATACGCACCGATGTCAAAGCCGCGGTCTTGCGAACGCTAGCGCCAAAGGAGACCAAATACGATTATGTGTCGATATCTGAAGCCTATGGAGTAATTGGAGATGGATTACCTGTTGTTGATGTGGACTTAAGACCGGGGCGTAGTCCAGAACGGAAAAAGGCGCTCGTTGATGAAATAGGTCGAATATTGTTCGAGACACTGAATGTCGAAGCAAAAGATATTTATGTGTTATTCCGAGAAAATGCAGCTGAAAATCACTACACAGGAGGCGCTCCTCTCCCTGAATGGAAGCCGGCTAGTGATTTAGTTTAAAAACCGGTCAGCAACTTCAGCAAGTATCTAAAATAAG
>QXZO01000139.1 GCA_009886305.1 Betaproteobacteria bacterium | reverse complement strand
TGCTGCTAGCCTCTCGTCGTGCAGTTTTTTCTTCGATTAGTGGTCGTGGATAGACATCAGACGAAATATCGGTAAGCCAAGGCGTATGAATTTCGTTTTTTGATAAAGCGGAGAGCTCTGGAACCCATCTTTTAATAAAAATACCCTCAGGGTCTTGATCCATTCCCTGTTTGATTGGATTGTATATTCTTATAGCGTTAATACCGGTCGTACCTGATTGCATTTGGATTTGGGAGTAGTGGATGCCGGGTTCGTAGTCAAGAAACATTCGAGCGAGATGCAAGGACGGTTGGCGCCAATGAAGCCATAGATGATATGACGCGAAACTAACCAGCATGGCACGCATTCGAAAGTTAATCCAGCCCGTGGTGCGGAGGGCTCTCATGCATGCGTCGACAAACGGATAACCAGTGTACCCAGTTTGCCAAGCCTGAAACCGTTCGGTGTCAAAACTAGATTCCCTGAGTCCATCAGCAGAGGGATGCAGATTTTTAAATTCTAGCGTTGGCTCATCCTCTAACTTTTGGATGAAATGACAGTGCCATCTAAGACGAGACATGAAGGCTCTGATTGAGGAACGCCATGTGGAACCAGGCTTCGAATCCGCGTAAATTTTGTTTTTCTTCAGTAGCGCTAATTGGTATACCTCTCTAACTGAAACTGAACCGAAGGCGAGGTATGTCGATATTCGAGAGCAACTCTCAAAAGCCGTCAAAGGGGAGGACATCTCTTTCGAGTATCGCTCTCCGCGCTCCGTAAAAAAGCTACTCAAATGCTCAAGAGCCATGTGTCTACCACCAGCTTGACGCGCATCACAATTGTTATCAACTAAACCCATTTCCTTCAAAGTTGGAAAGTCTTCGGACGGATCCGCTATGCCCTCAACGCAGTTTGGGGCCTCCTTACAAGTCTCAGACATGTATTGGTGCCACTGTTTTGCCCAGCCATTACGTGATTTGAGTTTTCTTATTACGCCGTTCTGTTGGAATTGATACCAGGGTATCGAGTGTTCGTTCAGTAGTTTTTCGACTCGCTTATCTCTTTGGTAGGTCCAATCGTTCCAAGTCTCTTGGTGTGAATAGACGCCTTCAATACCAAAACGTTGATGGAGCTCCTTTAAAATATTTTCAACATTTCCAACTTTGACGGTGAGAGGCAGATTGATTTTATTAAGTTGTTCACTTAGATCTGTAATGGATTCCTGAAGGAACTGATAGTGACGGGTGTCTAAATCTTTCTCTTTCCACATTAGTGGCTCTAAGATGTATAAAGCAAGAGTACGACCACTCTCGATAGCTGCGGTAAGGGGCGCATGGTCTGATACTCTAAGATCTCGTTTGAACCAAATTATATTCATGCCGGTAAAGTGAGTTAGGGTTGGCTAAGTTCAGACACGACAGCGCTGATAAATTCCCCAAAAATATTGATTTTTTGGATCAGTATTGATATTCAGATTTTAGAGACAGTGTGCATTCAAGGATAAAAACTAATAGGAGGTTACAGTGAAACAAAGAACAGTCCTGGTTACATGTGTTGACAAGTACATGGGTGAGGCGATTGCCAAGCGGTTTGTTGAGCCGGACTACCTCGTGATTACGGATAATCAGCCGCTAATTTCGCAAAGCCAGTGCGAGGAGCTAGTGCATTCGGTAGGGGATGTTGATGTATTAGTTGCAAATTTAGCTGAGCCACCCAAATCAAGCGCCGTTCAGGATATTAAAAACGAGGATTGGGGTGCATTATTCTCAAACCTCGTTGATCCTTTAATGTTTCTTGTTAGAGCAATCGCACCGCAGATGCTCGAGAGAAAATCGGGAAAAATAATCGCTGTCACTAGTGCGGCTCCCTTAAAAGGCCTTGCGAATAATGCTGCCTATTGCGCTGCTCGGGGCGCCCAAAACGCGTTTGTTAAGGCCGTAGGCCTGGAGATGGCTCGATCGGGCGTGCAAGTTAATGCTATCGCGCAAAATTATATTAACAATAATACCTATTATCCAGATCGGCTTTTAGTTGATGCTAAGTTTTTAGATCATGTTCGAAGAAATGTACCGACGAACAAAGTTGGTGCCTCTGAAGAGACCGCGGAGTTAGCTGCGTACCTTGCGAGTGAGAAATGTAATCACATGGTTGGTCAAGTTATTCCTCTTGCTGGAGGGTGGGTGACATAACCGGTTAATTCACGTAAGTAATGTCAGAAGTGTAGAATAAAACACGATTCGTTTTGTATGATATCTTGTTGACAAAAATCGGAGACTAAAATGGCTAACTTATCTGGATTTAAATGGGTTTCTTTATGCGTGGCAGTAATTTTGGTTCCGACCGTTTACGCGGCGCCTAAGTTAGAGCCAATCGGTACGTTCAAAATGAAGTTATACGAGAGCGCGGCGATAGATAATCAGGCCATCAGTGGAAGGTTCGGTGGCGGCACGTTGACTTTTAAAAATGGTGGTAGTGCAACTATAGAAACATGCGTTGAGGATGGCTACATAAAATCTACTGGGATCATTGATTTTGATCTCAGATGTTTCGCAAAATTAGATGATGGGGTAGGTATGCTTATCCGTTATTCAGGATTGATCAAGACGGGTGAGGGGTTTTGGGATCGTTTTCTGGCTGGTGAGCTAACGGGACCTGGAAGGTATCTGGATTTTTGGTTCAAAGAGATGAAAATGGTTACCACCAGTCAGAAATACGACTGGGTTAATGAGACGATGTTCATCGGTGAGGGCGCGAACCTTTCAGCGCAAACTGAAGATGGACCGGGAACAGTTCACTATGAGCTATACGCATTGAGACATTAGTTTTTAAGTTAACTAGTGCCCTCCGGTCGTTAAGGCTTCGTTCTTGGGTCTTAATTTTCGTTAGGAATTATGCCTCGTGGTGGCGGCTTCTGAGCCGATAAAAGTTGTAACTCACCTTATTTTTTGGCATGTGGCTGATCACTCAGGCATCGTTGACGAATGGTGTTCTATGATCAACCAGCGTTGTTTGTTCCATTGATAAAGAAAAGTAAAGCGCGCTGGAACAGAGGTGCCATCTAGAAAGGTGAAGGTGTAAGTGCCTGAATTAATAGCTATATCACCGAAAATGCGGATATTAGACTCGTCAATCTTTCCACTTGGACCTTTGGCTAGAAATTGGATGAAGTATTCCTCAATTTCTTCATGATTGTGGCGAACTTGATTGGAAATTGTGGGTATGAAAATGGCGTTACTTTCATAAAGTGATGCAACTTTCTTGGGATCACCTGTTTGTAATGCTTCATTCCACTCATCAAATAATTTTTCAATATTAGTGTTGACCATTTGAAGTGTAGTTTTACGTTTGGGGTATTGAAGTTAATTGTGGATATATCAAAGTTTACTGGAAGTAATTGAGTCCGTTTTTTTTTGCAATGCATTACATATCAAGCGCCAGCCCCTTCGCTTTTAATATTCTCCAATAACTTTGAATTTTATCTCAAGGTCGCAGTGTGTCGCAACACGCTCAATTATGAACAATTGTGAGTAGCTGGTTAATGTAGAGCAAGTATTTGGTTTGAATTTTTATGTTTAAAAAAATGATATCCTGCCGGTTTTTTATCTGTGAATTCAGTTTAATTATTAATTGAGTTGAGCGATTTTTGGGGAGATTAATCGTATGGTCGTTGTGCAGAACCAACTGAGCCTCGTGCTGAATTGGCACTACACGGCTAAAGTGATCGCGTAGTTATGTTTTCTTTTAAAAAAAATATTTTAGTCGGTGCAAGTCTCTTTGTTTTTGGATTTTGTAGTCAGGTTCTCGGTCATGCGATCGAAAATAGTACGGCAGCCGAGCACAGGTGGTCCTCGGAGGTTAGCGTCATATCGGTTGTTCAGAGAGTCCAGAGGCCGTTCTTAGACTCGAGTCGAATGGAGACGAATACTAGGGCAGACTTTTCGGTTGGCTACCAAATTAATTCGCGCCACCGTTTTCAAAGCCAACTTCGCTTGAGTGATGGAAATGGTTTGAGTTTTGGCTCATTGTCTTCTAGTAATGCCATTGTTCCTGGTGATGAGGATGATTTTGATAAGCCTGTTTTGTTGCAGGCCTACTACACATACTCTGGTCTCTCATCTTCTATCTTTGCTATCGGGCAGATGGACCCCTATGCTTTTTTTGACGCTAACGAATACTCTGATGATGAAGGTGACACATTTTTGAACCTTGCGTTCATACATAATCCTTTGCTTGACGTTGGTGGAGATCTTAATCCTGGCACCTACGGTGGCACGCCCGGAGTACATGTTATGTTCGGAGATAGCGACCAGAATGCTTACACGGTTACACGATTAGCTATTTTCGGAAGTGGCCTAGGCGCAGATTTAAAGGGTTCAATGAGAAACCGGGTTTCAGTGGGGCAGTTTGAATATGCTCATTCACAAACGTCTGAATATAAAGGTCATTACAGAATTTATGTTTGGGATCGTAATAATGGAGTCGATGTGGATGGTATTTCACCAATGAGTGCGGCATCAGGTTGGGGTATTTCATTGAATCAGGGACTATCCGAGTATATCGGTATTTTTTCTCGGTTCGGAAAATCCACGGATGACGTT
>QXZO01000138.1 GCA_009886305.1 Betaproteobacteria bacterium | reverse complement strand
ACGACATCCTTAAAACTAAACTAAGTTAACCTGCGCCGTATCGGGTACGATATTCACTAACCCGTTTAAGGTTATCCGCCATTTCTGATCGTTGCGATAAATAATCAACGAGATCATCTAAGCAAAATAAACTGATCACGGGAAGCTTAAACTCTCGTTCAATTTCTTGGATCGCTGACTCGGCTCCTGTACCTCGTTCCTGACGATCTAAAGAAACAACAATACCGCAGGGTGCTCCGCCTGCGGCTTCAATAACATTGATAGACTCGCGAACCGAAGTTCCCGCCGAAATAACATCATCAACAATAAGAACACGACCAGAGACTCGAGCGCCAATAGTTACTCCTCCCTCACCATGAGGCTTAGCCTCCTTGCGATTAAATGCAAATGGTACGTTTCGATTTAGACTCGCTAATGCTATCGCCGTTGAAGCTGATAAGGTGATTCCCTTGTATGCTGGCCCATAAAGCATATCGAAATTAATTTTCGCATTAAGAATCGCTTGAGCATAAAATCGACCTAGTTTCGCGATAGCATCTCCATCTGTAAATAAACCTGTATTAAAAAAATAAGGCGACTGCCTACCAGCCTTAGTTGTAAAGTCACCAAAACGCAAAACATCAGCGTGAAGAGTAAACTCGATAAAATCTATTTTTGAAAAAAGTTGTGATGTCATGTTAAGAATAATTTCATTAAATTTAAATGGTATCCGCTCTGCGGTTAGAAAAGGACTCGCTCCATGGATGAAACGGTCCAACGCGGATATATTATGCCTACAAGAGCTTAAAGCTCAGGAAAAAGATATTGATGACGATACAAGAAATATCGCCAACTATCACAGCTATTTTCATTGTGCCCAACGACCCGGCTATAGCGGCGTTGGTATTTATTCTAAACGAGAACCTGATGAGCTGATTGAAGGACTCGGTTTCGAGGAAATTGATGCTGAAGGTAGATATATTGAAGCACGCTTTGATAACCTCTCTGTCATTTCTGTTTACGTTCCATCGGGATCGAGCTCTGAAGAACGGCTAGCCATCAAATTTCGCTTCATGGAGCGCTTCATAGAACCACTGAACGAATTAAGAAAAAGCGGCAGAGAGGTCGTGATTTGTGGGGATTGGAATACCGCACACAAAGAAATCGATCTTAAAAACTGGAAGGCTAATAAAAAAAACTCAGGCTTTATGCCCGAAGAGAGAGAATGGTTCGACGGGATTCTTAATAACCTGGGATATATCGACGTATTTAGAACATTAAACTCACGTCCCGACCAATACACTTGGTGGTCGAATCGCGGTCAGGCTTGGTTAAATAATGTCGGTTGGCGCATTGACTACCAGCTATGCACTCCAGGTATTGCCCAAACAGCAAAACGTGAAAAAATCTACAAATCAAAACGATTTAGCGATCATGCTCCGTTAATCATTGACTATGATTTTGACTTATAACTGTCATCATTCAATGTAAAGAAGCACCAATCATAAAATTATGAATATTAGCGCCTTCTTCACGATTTATACCCAAATTAATGTTTTACGCATGCTGTTTTTGGGGTTCTCGGCAGGTCTACCACTTCTTTTAGTATTTGGAACTCTCTCCTTCTGGCTAAGAGAAGCTGGACTTGAGCTTTCAGCCATTGGGTTTTTTTCGTGGATAGGTTTGGTCTACGCCTTCAAATGGGCCTGGTCTCCACTCGTTGACCAACTACCGATACCCTTACTAACTACAAAGCTCGGCAAGCGACGGTCGTGGTTACTAGTATCTCAGGTTGCTATAGCTATTGGACTAATGGGTATAGCGACAACTGACCCCGCAATTGGAATATCTAGCCTTATTGGGTTTGCTTTGTTAACTGCCTTTGCTTCTGCTACCCAAGATATTGCCTTAGACGCTTTCCGGATTGAATCAGGACTAATTGAGGATCAAGGCGCCATGGCTGCAACATATCAAATGGGATACCGAATAGCCATGATTACTGCGTCTGCCGGTGCATTATTTCTAGCCTCATGGTTTGACTATACCGAAAATATATATGAACCAGAACCTTGGACGTATACATACATGTCTATGGCAGCACTTATGTTAATCGGCATGACGACTACCATACTGTCACCCGAGCCATCACCACAAAATAGTCATCGAACTACTGAATGGAACGCAAAATCACGAACGGAACGATTAGCGAGTTGGTTTAAAAAGGCCGCCGTTATGCCATTTTTGGACTTCATCAGGCGCTATCGGTTTCAAGCTATCGCATTACTCGCAATGATTAGCCTCTATCGCATTTCGGATATTGTCATGGGCGTCATGTCCAACCCCTTTTATATAGATATGGGATTCTCTAAGCAGGAGATTGCCACAGTATCAAAAATATTCGGCGTGATTATGACGATTTTAGGCGCGCTCGTTGGTGGATCACTAATAAAGTATCTCGGAGTATTTAAGATACTTTTTGTGGGTGCCGCCTTAAGCAGCCTAACGAATCTATTATTTGCATGGTTGTCAGTTAATGAGCCCTCCATCGGGGCACTAACACTCACGGTTAGTGCCGATAATTTCAGCGCTGGAATCGCAAGTGCAGCATTCATCGCCTATCTATCTAGCCTCACCAATATTCAGTACTCAGCAACC
>QXZO01000137.1 GCA_009886305.1 Betaproteobacteria bacterium | reverse complement strand
CTCCCAATTAAAAGAGCCATCTTCATTAGCTTCTTTCGCGCGTTCTAAAGAAGTTATAGCAAAAGCATCTTGTTCCTCTCTTGAGAATTGATATATCCCGGCGCAATCTTCTGCATATGCGCCCATTAACCGACCTTTATCATAAGCATCCTCAAGACCGTCAAGAAACATATGGTCTTTCACTTCCTGGTGTCCCAGTCGATAACCTGACCTCGCACGAGGCAAAAGATGAGGGGCATTGGTCATGCTTTCCATACCTCCCGCTACCGCAATGTTTGCACTCCCGGCCGCGATTAAATCATGAGTCAGCATCACCGCTTTCATGCCTGAGCCACACATCTTGTTAATAGTCGTACAACCTGCAGCGAGCGGCAATCCAGCGCCCAGAGAAGCCTGCCTCGCCGGAGCCTGCCCCTGCCCCGCCGGAAGCACGCAACCCATCACGACCTCCTCTATCGCGTCAGCGGCTATTTGAGCGCGATCAACAGCAGCCTTAATAGAAACCGACCCTAAATGCGTTGCAGTTAATTCCTTGAATACTCCTTGAAAGCTACCCATAGGGGTACGCGCTACGGAGACAATCATCACATCATTTTCATTCATTTATACTCAGCCTCAAAATTAACAAGCTCATATTAAGACACAAAATTCATCGCGTTTTGGGGAAAGTCCTCTGACCTAGGGAATCACCTATCCCCTCGAGATTATAATACGTGAGGACCCAAATTCTGTTTCCAACTATTTTCGGAGCAACCAGAGCATTTAGCTGGCTATATAATGGGTTGACTTTATTAAACCGCATCACAATAGCATTAGCACCAGCTAACTGAAACTCTAAATGACTCTCAAAGCATCTACACGTCAAACTACTTCATCACTAATATTTCCGTTCAGCACTCCTCCCAAAATTGGATCTCCTGTGTCGGTAAGCGAAGGAATTCACTGGTGCCGTCACCAGTTACCATTTGCTCTAGATCACATCAATACCTGGTTGCTGGAGGATAATGGAAGAAGGGTTATTGTCGACACAGGAATCGCTGACAACCTAAGCCAGGATGGCTGGAATAAAATTTTAGAGAGTGAACAGCATAGTTCTGAAATCTCAAAAATTATAGTTACCCACCTTCATCCAGATCACATTGGTAATGCTAGCTGGTTAAATAGCCGAACAAATGCGTCTGTATGGATGACTCAAGCCGAGTTTTTAACTGCTCAGGCAGTTTTTGAAAAAAATCCATCACATACAACAAGTGCTATTGACGCATTATTTAGGCGACACGGACTTCCTGGCAATGATTCCATGTCAGTAGCTGAAAAAGGAGATCACTATAAAAATCTTGTTGGGTCACTTCCAACATCTTTCATAAAAATTACGGCTGACGATCTATTAAAGATCGGAGGAAATTTCTGGCGGGCAATAGTTGGTAGCGGACATTCTCCAGAGCATCTGTCTCTTTACTGCGAAGAGAAGAATATCCTCATCGCAGGTGATATGTTGCTTCCTCGAATATCTACAAATGTTGCGGTGTGGCCGCACAGCCCGGATGGTAATCCATTGGAAGAATTCTTAACGTCTATTGATACGTTTTTAAAATTGCCGGCTGACGTCCTCATACTCCCTTCACACGGTTTACCTTTCGTAGGTGCGCACCAGCGAGTTAAGGAGTTACAAAACCATCACGAGGAACGGTTAAATAAAATATTGGCGATTTGTAGTGAACCTCAAAACGCATTTCAAATTCTACCCACATTATTCGAGAGGGAACTCGATGCCTATCAACTCTTTTTTGCAATGGGCGAGTCCATCGCTCATCTAAATTATTTATGGTGGGCAGGAGAAGTCTGTAGGCAAGAAAGCACGTCGAGTCAAGGCGTTGTAAACTTTGTAAAACAGTAAATCGTGAACTATGACTTCAAAACAGTTTATAAGCCGACAAGTTATACGAACAGCCATCTCGATGAACACGTTGGGAATCAATCGTGGGACATCAGGAAATGTAAGCGCTCGGCATAAAAAAGGATGCTTAATAACACCATCGGGCTTACGCTACGAGGAAATAAAACCCAAAGATATCGTCTACATAGACGAAATGGGAGCGTCTCACGGGGAGCGTGCGCCATCTTCTGAGTGGCGATTTCATCACGACATCTATCAGGATCGCCAAGACGTGGGAGCAATTGTCCACACGCATTCTAGCTTTGCAGCTTCCCTCTCGTGTCTTCGAATTGATATCCCGTCTTTCCATTATATGGTCGCAATTTGTGGGGGTGACGACATACGTTGCGCACCCTACGCAACTTTTGGAACAAAAAAATTATCAGATAATACGATGTTAGCGCTCGCGAATCGCAAGGCTTGTTTGCTGGCAAACCATGGAATGATCTGCGTAGAACAAACTCTTGATAAGGCAATAAGTCTAGCAGTTGAAGTAGAAGCATTGTGTGAGCAATATTGGCGTGCATTACAGGTTGGAAGTCCGAAAATATTATCCAAAAAAGAAATGCAAACGGTATTAAAAAAATTTCGAACGTATGGAGAACATGCAAACTATAACGGTCAATGAGATGAAGGGTGGATAGCGTGAAAAAAAATCCAGCTGAAGAAAGTATTTATGAGGGTGTTGAACTCGAACGTCTCTGGCAACAAGTTTTCCAAAAAACTGTTGATCTCAGTCAGTCTTACTATTCTTACGGCATCAGGGCCGTGGAGAAGCAGGTAGCAGACGACTACGGCATTCAAAAAGCTTTTGCATCGTTATCAGAGCAACTGTTATCCGACCCGGAAAAATTATCTAATTCAACTAATGAATTTTGGGAACAACAAATTCATCTTTGGCAGAAGTGGATCAACAGTGACCCAACAGCCATTAAGAAAGACGAAAGTACAAAAGATAAAAAAAGTGACGTTCGATTTAGAAGTGAATTATGGAACACATGGCTCTTTGATTACGTCAGAAACGCATACTTACTCACGGCCGAGCATTTACAGAAAACGGTAAATAATATCGACTCACTGGATGACCAAACCGCACGTAAAGTTAAATTTTTCACGAAACAATATGTAGACGCTATATCTCCTACAAATTTTGTTGCGCTCAATCCTGATGTAATCAAAGCAACTATCGACAGTGGTGGAAAAAATTTACTGTGTGGCCTTAACAACTTTTTATCTGACCTAGAAAAAGGTGAGGGGGAGCTCGCCATAAAAATGGTTGATCCAAATGCTTTCATACTAGGCAAAGATGTTGCAGCGACAGCAGGAAAAGTTGTTTATGAGAATGATTTAATGCAGCTCATTCAGTATCAACCGGCCACCAAATCCACTTACGAAATACCTCTTCTTATTATTCCTCCGTGGATCAATAAGTATTACATACTCGACCTCACGCCACGTAACTCATTTATTAAATGGGCCATTGATCAGGGACACACTGTATTCGTCATTTCATGGATTAATCCAGACTCGAATCATGCTGGTAAAACGTTTGATGACTATTTAATGGAAGGTCCTCTTGCTGCATTGGACGTTATAGAGAAACGATGCAACACAAAACAAACCAACTTAATCGGATATTGTTTAGGAGGGACACTGACCGCGGTACTTTTGGGATGGCTAAAATCTGGCAGACAACAGAAGAGGGTCAATAGTACGACCTTCTTTACCTCTATGATTGACTTCCACGAACCGGGAGAGTTAGGGGTATTCGTAGATCCCGAAGGTATTGATGCGCTAGAGAAACGTATGGCTAGTCGAGGGTACTTAGAGGCTTCCGAAATGGCGACCACTTTCAATATGCTGCGTTCAAATGACTTAATTTGGTCATTCGTCGTGAATAATTATTTGCTAGGTAAAGATCCTGTGCCTTTTGACCTATTGTATTGGAATTCTGATTCCACTCGGATGCCCGCAAAAATGCACTCTTACTATTTGCGTAACATGTATATCCACAATAAGCTTCGTGAACCCAAGGGCTTAAAGATCGCAGGTCGGCCAATCGACCTGTCACGCGTTACCACTCCGTGTTATTTCATATCTGCAAAGGACGACCATATAGCGCCATGGAAATCCACATTTTCTGGGGCCAAGCTTTTTGGCGGTAAGGTACGGTTCGTTCTTGGTGGGTCTGGGCATATCGCCGGAATCGTAAACCCTCCAGCGGCAAATAAATATTGCTATTGGTCAAATGACGAATTAACCCACGACGCAGAAATATGGCTTCAAAATGCCAAAAAATATAATGGATCTTGGTGGAATGATTGGGCAACATGGGTTGAAGCTCAAAATAGTGGAAAGGTGGCTGCGAGAAAGATCAAAAGAAATAAGACCAATAAGTTTGAGGATGCGCCTGGGTCATATGCCAAATTTAGACTCGATTCAGCTGTGAATAGGAAATCTAAACGATTCCCCTCTCAATCAAAGCCCATAAAAAACAAACTCTAGGCAGAGTCCGTTAACCACAGATGGGCATAGCGAGGCAGCGTACAAAGCCAATTAATCGATTTTATCGATATATAAATATTTTTTTAATAATTGGATCGATCACATTAAGTGCGACATACTGCGCTCCGAACTCAATCGATGAATAAGGAAACAGGACTAAGACTATGGAACTAAAAAACTTTGAGGGGCAAAAAGTCCCTGCGGTTAACTTTAAAACTCGAGAGAGCGATAATTGGAAAACTGTAACTAGCCACGAAATCTTTAATAACAAAACAATAGTGGTATTTTCACTGCCTGGAGCCTTCACTCCAACCTGCTCTTCGACGCACTTACCACGCTACAACGAATTGGCTCCGACATTTTTTCAAAACGGCGTAGATGAGATTGTTTGTATTTCAGTTAACGATGCGTTCGTAATGAATGAGTGGGCAAAAGATCAAGAATCTCAACACATACGTCTCTTGCCTGACGGAAATGGCGAATTTTCCGAACACCTAGGCATGCTTGTGGATAAAACGGATCTCGGGTTTGGGAAACGCTCGTGGAGATACTCTATGTTGGTAAAGGATGGGGTAGTCGAAAAGACATTCATCGAGCCTAATGTCCCAGGCGATCCATTTGAAGTATCTGACGCCGACACTATGTTGAACTATATAAATTCAAAGGCTCAAAAACCTGATCAAATCGCCCTCTTTACGAAAGAGGGCTGCTCTTTTTGCGCCCAAGCGAAAGACGCTTTAGCTGAAGCCGGCCTCGATTATGTCGAGTTACCTCTGCCCCATCAAACACGAACTCGAATTTTAGGTGCAATAACTGGCGATAGAACGGCTCCACAAATCTTCATCAACGGTAAGCACATAGGGGATCAAGAAGCGTTAAACAAGTATTTAGCAGGCTAATCTTGACGCCAGGCTCGCTCCGCATCATCCCATGCGGCGAGAGCCTGGAGGTCGGGCACCCAGGCTAAGCCGGTTTTGGCATCAGAAGACTTTGCCTCTGGAGAGACTATTACATCCAAAAGAGCCGGCCTATTTTTCATCGCTCGATCAAAAGCGCTCCCTAGTTCATCTGCGTTCGAAACGCGTTCCGCATACATACCAAAAGACTCGGCCATTTGCGCATAATCTGATACTTGAAGTTTCGTACCAACAACCTTCCCGTGCGTATCTGCTTGATCATGCACCTCGATTTGCCAAGCTCCATTATTGGCTACAACAATGAGTACAGGCGCATTATGTCGTACGGCTGTATCTATCTCCATCGCATTAAACCCAAAGGCGCCATCCCCAGTTGCAACTACAACATCTTTTTCTGGACAAGCCAAACTAGCCGCAATGCCGAATGAAGTTCCAATTCCAATGCAACCTAAGGAGCCCGGGTCGAGATAATTTTTCGCATTCAGACCAATCCGTGCAAAAGCAAGAAAATCACCACCGTCAGCGACAACGACAGCGTCATCCTCTATGCACCTCTGTAATTCAGAAAGTACTCGGTTGGGATGAATACGACCCTGATCATCAGACGGGGCGGCAGCCATTGATTCACTTAGCCGCTGCGCACGCTCCTCATGTTTCGTACGCAGTGACTTTGCCCACCCTCGGTCAACACAGGACTCTCGATTTCCAACCAATCGATTAATAGCTGCCAACGTTTTACCAGGATTTGCATTTATCTCTATATCGCCACGTCTATTATCGCGGACTTCGGTCGGTATTTCCCCAATACGAATAAATTTTGCTGCGCCAAAAACAGCTGGAGACCCATACGCTAGCTGAAAGTCCAAACGTCGGCCTAGCGTCACGATAACATCTGCATCACCCATTACTTTCCCACGCATCGCCGCCACAACGGACGGATGACTATCTGGCACAAGGCCCTTACTTTCTCCCGTATCAAGATAAACACCACCGAGCTTATCCAAGAATTGGCACAACTCCTTATCGGCTCCGCGTGCGCCCCTACCGCTGATGACCAATGGCTTTTTGGCATTCCATAGCACTTCAATGGCTGCGGCCACATCATCCTCATAGGGAAGCACCGGGCGCACAATTTTTGCTCGGAAATGTTCTTCCATCTGAATGACTTTCGGTACCTCTTCTCTTAGGACGTCCGTCGGAAAATCAAGGTACACCGGACCCGGCTCCCCCCCTGCACCCATTGCGCGAGAAACCGCTTCGTCCAGCTCACTTAATACCAAACTAGATTGACGAACTGTTCGTGCATAACGTGTAATCGACTTCACTAGATCCGTATGAACGATATCCTGCAGCGCTCCGCGATTTTCTTGTTGTCTCGGCGGTAATCCCGACAACACAAGAATAGACGCACGTGCAACATGTGCATTGGCAATACCAGTCATGGCGTTGGTAACACCAGGCCCCGCCGTAACTAATGCAACGCCCAACTTTCCGGTTAATTCGCTGTACGCATGAGCCATATAAACCGCCGCACGCTCATCACGCACATCAACAATCCGAATTCCTTCCGCATCGGCACGCATCCATATAGGCATGATATGCCCACCACACAAAGCAAAAATTCGATCGACACCTCGGGCTTTTAAAAAGCGAGCGATCACCCCAGCACTCATATTTTCATTTAATGGCATCAATGACATTTTTATTTTCCCAAATTAATTTTGTTTCACGATGGGCGAATCTTTTGCTTTTTTCTTGCTCTTAAGTCGATAACGCCATCCTGATGACGCGGATCGGTGCCTGCAGGAAAAATGTGTATCTTTTGAACCTTAGCTGACGTACCTAAAGGGAGACTATCTAAAAATAGCACCCAACCTGGAGCTTTGAAGTAAGCCATACGTTGGTAACACCAATCGAACAGGTCATTAGCCAAAGCTGCCTGGCTTGCCGAGTCAGCCATATCCTCTGGGAATTTCGCTACGACACAAGCCATAATTTCCTCCTCCCGAATCTCATCAGGCGCAGCAATAACAGCCACCTGCTTAACTCGATCGTGAGCAGTCAAACACGCCTCCACCTCTGCGGCGGCAATGTTCTCACCGGAGCGCCGAATGATATTTTTCTTACGATCTAAAAAATATAGAAACCCTTCTTCATCCTGAATGACAGCATCTCCGGTATGGAACCACCCATTTTTCCATGCCTCCTCTGTAGCCTTTTCATTTTTTAAATATCCCGAAAAAAATCCCTGTCGAGGTTCATCTGCGTTACTTCTTATAACCAGTTCTCCGGGATTATTCGGCAATAGCTCTTGATCATTCTCATCAAAGACTCTTGCCTCCACCCACCGACTCTCGCGGCCAAAAGATCGCGTATGTATTTTTCGGGGTTCAAAATTATCAGTAATAATCCGCCCGGTCTCCGACATTGCCCACATTTCCACCACAGGGAAACCGAAACGTTGTTCAAAGGCTTCGTGATGACTGGGCTCAATCCCAGCGCAAAGCGCAAATCGAACTTGATGTTGAGCCTCCTCAGGCTGGACCGGAAGTTTCAACAAAATATTGGGGATAATCCCCTGAAATTGGACCGCAGTTGCTTTAGTTTCAACAAGATCTTTCCACCAAGTACTCGCATGAAACCGATCAGGGAAAATGACACAACCACCACTCATCAGCATCGAGGGCACAGAGATAGATAAACAATTCGCGTGATGTAAGGGTAAAGGATTATATAAACGCTCGCCGCTATTTCTAAAATCTAGTCGACCACCTGCATAAAGATAACTGGCTGCAAACGTATGAAAATACTCATTCGTCAAAATGCAGCCTTTTGGCTTTCCTGTCGTACCCGACGTATAAATAAGTGCGGCCTCAGTTGCCGCGCTTGGAGCATCCTTATATGGAGCCTCAGGTAGCTTAGGTAACTCTTCAGGAAATGAATCGAATGAAACAACTTTAATATCAGCACTAATTTCGGATGATATGCTAATCATTTCTTCTATTCGTGAATCTACGCAAACTGCCAAGCTAGCCTCGGAATGCTCCACGACATACTTCACTTCATCGGTAAGATAGTCAGGATTAATTGGAACAATTCCCGCCCCCAACGCATTCAGCGCGTAATAATGGAAAAAAAACTCCGGCCTTTGCTCAAATAAAATTGCAACGCGGTGCCCGTGCCCAACACCGGCCTTCGCATACACAGACTTCTTAGCCTGCACTCCCTCCATAACTTGCTGCCAAGTAATCTCCCATCCTTGCGGGTGATAACTTCTCCCAACCATTGGTGGCACACAATAAGCAGCTCGGTCAGGGTAAGTCTTTACTGTTTGGCATAACGTATCAAACAGGGTTTTATAATCTGAAATATTCATAAAGTATTTCCTACTAAGAACAGTAAATCTCAAACTAACTTTTTATTCTTTCCTCTAAGGCAATTAGGGCCTGAGTAATATGATCGCCAGCGAGTCCTTCCGCTTTGCTTATGTCTCCATCAATTACAGCTTGAAGTATTTCAGTATGTTGGTCCCATATGGCGACAGGTGGCTCACCTTTAAGAAGAACCTGACCCATAACACGCCGCAAAAAATTCCAATGCGACCGACTGGTTTCCGCGATCAATGGGTTCCCAGCAAGTCCGTAAATAAAAAAATGAAAATTGACGTCAGCAGCTATTAATTCAGCTATTGAACCATTCTTGAGCGCTCGTTGACCGGCCTCTAAATACTCTGCTCCCTCCTCGGAAGCAGTTTGAGCACCTCGCTCAGCCGCTTTAGCGGTTGCCAACTTATCTATAGCAGCACGCACTTCATATAAGTCTCTAACAAAATCCAATTCTAAGGGCGCAACGATTAAGCCTCGACCGGATGCGTCCCTAACTAAGCCATCGCTCCGAAGCAATAATAAAGCCTGTTGTACCGGCTGACGCGAGACACCCAAAGACGCCGCAATTTCTTCCTGTTTTAGTCGTCTCAGGTTGTCGAACTTCCCCTCGGTAATATCTGAAAGAATTGCCTCATAAACTTGATCGACCAACGTGGGCTGCGGCTTTAATTTGTTCATGAGCGATTCGGTTAAATTATCGGTTACAGAAAAAAGATGCAGGGGATCATAACACCTTGAATTCTGAATTCAAAATTGATTGCGGTAACACCATCACCATGGATCGATATATGGATGCTTCTTTCCCTCTCTCTTCTTGAGCGGAGGTAAGGCATTCAAACCACTCATAATCCAAGTTCGCGTATCCGCGGGGTCAATAACCTCATCAATACCTCCACCAGTTGCGGCATTGACAGCCTTCGCATCCCTATAAGCTTTTTCTACCCTTTGATCAAAATAAGCTTTTCGCTCGCCTGGATCCGAAATTGCCATCAATTCTTTACGAAATGCTAATTTCACAGATCCCTCAATGTTCATCGCTGCGAATTCTGCCGTAGGCCAAGCAACAGTAAAATACGGCACTTCAGAACTCGCACCACACATTGCCTGGACCCCAAGGCCATAAGCCTTTCGAACAACCACACCGAACATAGGAGTAGTAATATTTGCACCAACATTAAACAATCTGAGCGCATGACGCACCAGTGCCGTTCGCTCGAATTCTGGACCAACCATTATCCCAGGACAGTCCATTAAGCTAAGGATCGGAATATCAAATGCATCACACAATTGAACAAAGCGCGCGCCCTTATCGGCTCCAGCAGAATCGATAGCACCAGCCAAGTGGTGAGGGTTATTTGCAATAACGCCTAACGGCTGACCTTCAACTCTAATAAATGCAGTAATCAAACCAACACCAAACTTCTCTCTAATCTCTAAAAAAGAATCGGCGTCGGCGATTGTGGTGATAATCTCTCGCATATCATATAAGCGCAACCGATTCTCCGGTACCGCGTGCCGCAGCAGCTTTTGGTTTGAAGCCTCCCAACCGTCAATAGGTCCCTGAAAGTAAGAGAGATATTTTTTAGCCGTTTCAACGGCCGCAAACTCGTCTTTTACCAATATATCGACAACCCCATTGGGAACCTGGAAAGACATAGGCCCAACCTCCTCAGGGGTATACACGCCTAAACCACCGCCCTCTATCATTGCAGGTCCTCCCATTCCTAAAGTGGCCCCCTCGGTAGCGATGATTACATCACTAGAAGCAACCAGTGCGGTATTTCCAGCAAAACAACGACCATTGACTATAGCCACCAAAGGTACAAGACCACTCAACTGAGCGTATTGCGTAAAAGTATTGGTATCGATCCCCATTTCAATCCCGCCCGGATCCTCTCCAGGCCTGCCACCACCCCCTTCACCGAACACAATTACAGGTAACTTAAGGCGCTTTGCGAGACTAAACATACGATCTTGTTTCGCATGATTTCGCGCACCTTGCGTTCCTGCGAGAACGGTATAGTCATAAGCGATTACCATGACGCTGTTATCGGCTTTAAATAGATGTCCGTTAACAGCTCCAATACCCGCAACGAGACCGTCAGCGGGCGTATTTTTTCGTAATGTTTCAATATCAAATCGAGTGTGCTGCCGCGCGACAGTCAATGGCCAGTACTCTTTGAATGTTCCTGGATCAACCAGTTGAGCGACACTCTCACGGATCATGCGATATCCGAAAGATCGCCTCTTAGCAACCGCCTCTGGGCGATTCTTATCCAAAGTAAAAGCGTGCCGATCAATATTTTCCTGCAAATCTGAACGAATTAAATCAGGGTCAGCCGCTGTCGGTGCGACCATCTTGGACTTAGAGCCCTCCATTCTTTCAATCAGCAGCAGAGGATACCCGTCTTGAACGACATCACCAACTGACATATTCACGGCTCGAACAATCCCATTAAAATCTGCCGTAATAACGTGTTCCATCTTCATCGCCTCAATGACAATAACAGACTGTCCGCCAATAACCGTGTCGCCCTCATCAACCTCTATAGCGACAATCGTCCCCTGAATTGGAGATACGACACCAATAGCCTCATCTACCCCAATGCTCAAATTTAGATCTGGAGTAACCCTATTTTTAGTTTTTCTTTGCGTATCGTAATTAAACAAAGCCAGAGGATCATTTCCATCAACACGCACGCCCATTTGCCCAGGCTCTAATTTCCGGATTGTTTTTTCTACGCGGGGAAACAAACGACCTTTGTCTTGCACCCCCCGTTTACTTAAGACTGCTATTTGCTCATCGAACCAGCGCGTATGTGCGCCTCCGGTTAAAAAATCTGGATGTTTGATGATGTTACGAAGTAGATCTATATTCGTAGAAACGCCCTCTATTCTTAATTCAGAAAGAGCACGAAGTATTCGAGTAGCTGCTGCAGCTGGATGACTATCTGCAGCATGCCCAATCACTTTAACGAGTAACGCATCAAACGAGCTGCTGGTCTTATAGCCTGCGTAACCAAAACCATCCGTTCGGATTCCTGGCCCACTCGGCATTTCATATGCCAGTAGCGTTCCAGCAGTCGGGACAACTTCACCACCCGCACTGATAGACTCCATACTGACTCGAGCTTGAATTGCATATCCATGCGGCGTAATCGCTTGTGCCTTATTAAGACCTAAATCATAGAGTGTATCGCCACCTGCCAAACGAATCTGCGCTTGAACTAAATCTACTCCGGTGACGGCCTCTGTAACAGTATGCTCAACCTGCAATCTTGCGTTCGCTTCGATAAATACGAAGGGTTGACGGGGTTGCGTCGACGTATCAACTAGAAATTCAAAGGTACCCAGATTAGTATATTGGGCACTCTTGGCAAGCCGCATTGCTGCATCAAAAATCTGCAGCCTTAAACTCTCAGTTAAGGCTGGCGCCGGCGCAATTTCCACCAATTTTTGGAAACGTCGCTGAACACTACATTCTCGCTCCCCTAGGTGCGTGATATCACCATTTCGGTCACCCAGGACCTGCACCTCGATGTGTCGCGCTCGTTTTAAGAAACTTTCGACGTAAACCTCATCAACTCCAAACGCAAGATTGGCTTCGGAACGGCAACGCGCATAGGCCGCTTCCAGCTCAGCTAACCTTTGCACGACCCGAGTTCCTCTTCCCCCTCCACCGGCCTTCGCTTTTATGATCATCGCCTGACCATTTGCCTCTAGCGATCTAAAAAACGCTTTGGCTTCTTCTAAACTCACGCTATGGTCAATACCCGGAGTCACAGGAACCTTTGCCTTAAGGGCAGCCGCTCTAGCTCGGGTTTTATCCCCGAACAACGCTAAGTGCTCAGCACTTGGGCCTATAAAGGTCAGTCCAGCGGCCTCACATTGCCTAGCGAAATCCGCCCGTTCAGACAAAAACCCATATCCAGGGTGGATGGCATCACAATCATTTAAACGTGCGGCCTCGATGACAGCATCACCATCGAGATATGCGCTTGGCCCATAACCTGTTAAAGCGTGTGAGGCATCGCCTATTCTACGGTGTAAGCTCTCTTTATCGTCTTGGGAGTAGATCATCGCTGTTCGCAAACCAAGGTCGCCACA
>QXZO01000136.1 GCA_009886305.1 Betaproteobacteria bacterium | reverse complement strand
CCAACCTTTGGGGAAAATAGCGGGCTAAATCGCGCATCTGATTTCAAACAC
Organism: Betaproteobacteria bacterium; assembly: GCA_009886305.1. Lineage (GTDB taxonomy): Bacteria > Pseudomonadota > Gammaproteobacteria > Burkholderiales > Eutrophovitaceae > Eutrophovita. The sequence continues at coordinate 4,418 of QXZO01000136.1, read as the reverse complement.
AATATTGTCAGTCTAAGATAATTTAAATAAAGTAATCTCTAAACGAAATATGTTTTATAATTACGTTGGTCGGGTTTCAAAACACGGCTTATTTAGACAATGAAGTTTGTGAAGACACCAAACTTTAAACTCCCAAATAAATTCTTTTTTCAAAAACCTAAAGCGGATTTTTTAATAATGAGTGAACAAATTCATCATGTAACGGACGAATCGTTCGAAAATGAAGTTCTTAATTCTGATTTACCTGTATTAGTCGATTATTGGGCAGAATGGTGCGGGCCATGCAAAATGATCGCACCAATCCTTGACGAGATAGCATCTGAGTATTCCGGGAAGCTTAAGATTGCCAAGCTAAATATTGATGAAAATCAAGGCACGCCGCCAAAATTTGGCATCAGAGGTATTCCAACCTTGATGCTATTTAAATCGGGAAACGCTGAGGCAACTAAGGTCGGCGCTCTTTCTAAATCTCAGCTGACAACATTCATTGATAGCAATATCTGATACAAGTCAACTCTCTTAGAGCCTTCGGGCTCACTCCACCCTCTCCTTAATTTATTCAAATCTATGCATCTATCTGACCTCAAAGACCTACACATTAGTGAGCTAATTGAAATGGCAATCGCCAACGAGGTTGAAAATGCCAACCGGCTCCGAAAGCAAGACCTAATATTTGCTCTGCTAAAAGACCAAGCGAAAAAAGGAGAGAGTATTTCGGGCTCAGGAACCTTAGAAGTGCTTCCTGATGGATTCGGCTTTCTCCGCTCACCAGATACCTCTTATCTGGCTGGACCAGATGATATTTACATAAGTCCATCTCAGATCAGAAGATTTAATCTTCATACAGGAGACTCCGTTGAGGGTGAAATTAGAACGCCAAAAGAGGGAGAGCGTTACTTTGCCTTGGTTAAGGTCGATAAAGTCAATGATGAGGTCCCGGAGAACAGCAAACACAAGACACTTTTTGAAAACCTTACACCACTCTTTCCAACGGATAGACTTCAGATGGAAAGGGATATTAAATCAGATGAAAATTTAACAGGTAGGATTATCGATATCATAGCGCCAGTTGGCAAAGGCCAAAGAGGACTTCTCGTGGCCAGCCCTAAAAGCGGTAAGACAGTGATGCTCCAGCATATTGCACACTCAATCGCCTCAAATTATCCCGATGTTTATCTTATTGTTCTTCTGATTGATGAGCGGCCTGAAGAGGTTACAGAAATGCAACGTTCAGTGCGTGGGGAGGTTGTCTCTTCCACTTTTGACGAGCCGGCGACACGACATGTACAAGTAGCAGAGATGGTGATGGAAAAAGCAAAGCGACTCGTTGAAAGTAAAAAAGACGTAGTGATTCTTCTTGACTCCATCACTAGACTCGCCCGAGCTTACAACACTACTGCACCAGCCTCCGGAAAAGTATTAACGGGTGGCGTAGACGCAAATGCACTTCAAAGACCAAAGCGTTTTTTTGGAGCAGCTAGAAATATAGAGGAAGGCGGCTCGCTCACAATTATAGCCACCGCCCTTATAGATACCGGTTCAAGAATGGATGACGTGATATACGAAGAATTCAAGGGTACAGGTAATATGGAAATTCATCTGGACCGACGCATGACGGAAAAACGGATTTACCCAGCGATAAACGTAAATCGCTCTGGGACAAGAAAAGAGGAACTCTTACTTGAACCAGATATACTTCAAAAAATTTGGATTCTTCGAAAATTACTCTACCCTATGGACGAGTTAGAGGCGACAGAGTTCTTGACTGGAAAGCTTAAAGCCACAAAAAATAATGGCGAATTCTTTGATAGCATGAAAAAAGGTTAAGGTAAAACATCCAGGCTTCTTGTCAAATTACACATTTTCTAGCATAATCAACGCCCTTTTTAAGGACACGCACAGTTATTTTGGGTGCTCGGCGCAAAATCCGCCAAAAAATATTAGGAAAATTAAAATGAAAGCAGATATCCATCCAAGCTACGCTCAAATCAAAGTGACCTGCAGTTGCGGAGAAGTTTTTAATACTCGCTCAACAAGCGGTAAAGATATTTCAATTGAGGTGTGCTCAGTATGCCATCCCTTCTACACAGGAAAACAAAAGATTGTAGATACCGCCGGAAGAGTGGAGAGGTTTAAACAAAAGTATGCAAATATAGGTGTGAAAACTGGGGAATAACCAGTTAGAGTAGAATTATGTCAGAAAGGCAGCTTAGGCTGCCTTTTTTAATTCAAGGCTGCCAAATCTTAAAAAATAATAATGCTAAGACCAGGACATTTCTTTCGAAACGAAAAAATTGCGGAAGTTATTACAAGCCATCCGGTTATTCTGACCGTTGTTGTTTGTATCGCCTGGACTTTTTTTGGGCTGATCGGACACGATCCTTGGAAATCAGAAGAAGCCGTTTTCATGGGTTACCTCTCTCAGTTAAGCGACGGATATTCGTATTTTGAATTTTTAAATCTTAAAGATATTCCATTAGCAGGTCCCTTATTTTATGGGGTTACGCTTTACTCCATCGAAGTGTTTAGCCCGCTGCTGGCAGCTCACGATGCAGCTAGACTCACCATGGCCATCTGGCTACTCTCTACATTACTCTTCATAGGACTTACAGGTAATGAACTCTGGGGGAGATCTCAATCATGGCTGGCTCCATTATTACTTTTGGGATCAGTAGGACTCCTAGTAAAGTCACATCAGATTTCATCCACCCCCGTACTCATGGCCGGAGTAGCAATTTTCTTTTATGGTCTGAGTGTAGCGCCACGGTTATCAATAATTGGAGGGTTATGGCTCGGAATAGGTACATCAATTATCCTCCTCGGAACGAGTCTACAAAACATACTCATTCCAATAATTGCTTTGGCTTTAATGGCACTCGCGAACTTTCGCTATCGCGGCTTAAGGTTTGCGAGCTCACTTTGTATCGCAGGATTTGTTGTCCTTACCTTTGCTGTGTCATGGTTGATCATCCTTTATCAAAAAGATCCATCGCTACCATTATTTTGGATGCTTTATACATGGAATACAGCAATTGACTTGGTGAGGGTTCCGTCCATCGATGATTTAATCTATTCGGTCACGATACTTCCATGGTTCACATGGCCCACTTGGATTTTTGTATTCTGGTCGTTATGGATTGAAGGGAGGGAAGGGTTAAAACGCAAAGAATTACAGTTGCCCGTGATGCTCTGGATAGCGACTACGCTGGTGTTAGGCTTTACCGTAATTAACAAAGAGTCTGGACTCACTCCGATTCTTTTGCCATTTGCTTTAATTGGGTCTATTGCAGCCACACGTATTCCTAGGGGCGGCGGCAATATACTATATTGGTTTGCTGTGATGACGGCTTCATGCTTCACTGTTGCAGCTTGGGTTTACTTTTCAGCGTCTTACTTCGGATTCCCTCAAGAGTTATCTGAACACTTATCAAACTTACATCCCGAGTATCAGCCTGGCAACAGAAGTACTGACATATTTATAGCTATAGTAATATCAACTACTTGGTTTTTACTACTCTTCAACATAAAAAGACGGCCCGAACGCCCCATTGCGATTTGGGCGATTAATTTAACATTCGGCTGGATATTGGCTGTCATACTTCTTTTTCATTGGATTGACGCACGCAAGACATATGCCCCAATGGTCAAATCTATGGTGTCAAACTTGGATGTTAAACGTGACTGTCTTATTACACAGGTGGGACCTGCTCAGAGGGCACTAATTCATTATTTTGGAAAAATAAAAACTACCGATATTTATTTAGATAATAACAGCCAAACGTGTGGCTACTTAATCTATCAGGATCAATGGGATGATGACAATCACATCGGATCGCCATGGAGTCTAATTTGGGAGGGTGGGCGCTCTGGGGATCGAGGTGAACGCTACAAATTATTCAAAAGAGAGACAAGATCAGAATAATGGAAAATTCAATACAAAGATTTTTGTTTGAATACGCAAACATACGCGGTGAGCTTGTGAGTCTCGATAGCTCTTGGCAACAAGTTTTAGAACGTCGAACGTACCCCGCTTCAGTCAGAAAATTGCTAGGTCAAGTCACTGCTGCCACGACGTTACTAGCTGCCACTATTAAATTAGATGGGAAGTTATCGATTCAGATAAAAGGCCATTCAGCATTACAGTTACTACTCGCAGAAACTACAGGATCAACTAACTTTAGATCTACTGCGAAATGGAATCAGCAAGAGGAAATAAATCTTGACAACTTAAATCTCCTTAAAGGGGGAAGTATCGCGGTAACAATTACACCGAAAAAGTCTGGACAACCCTATCAGGGGCTCGTGAAAGTCCACGGTGAATCTGTTCAGGAATCTCTTGAAAACTACATGCAACAATCTGAGCGATTAACCACCCGATTATGGCTTGCATCAAACGACCAAAAAGCGAGCGGTATACT
>QXZO01000135.1:1605-4145 GCA_009886305.1 Betaproteobacteria bacterium | reverse complement strand
CGATACGTTAATTAAAATAAAAAATAACCTTTCCAATTTAGAAAGTTGAGGCCTGAGTTGTATGGGGTTAAAGCTTCTCTAGTTTGTTGGTTTAATGATTTTAAAAAACAAAGATAAATATAAACTTTTATAAATATAGGATAAATAAGGCAAACCGTAATGACAGAAGATCAAGATATTGAAACCTCTTCCGAAAAAGAGACGATCCCGGTTCGACCAGAACGGAGGTGGGGCAGAACAATTTTAAGAACGTTTTTACTTGTTGTGATCCCTATGGGTGCGTTAGCTGTAGGTGGTTACTGGTACGAGGCCACAGGAAGGTACATAATAACAGAGAACGCATATGTGAAAACTAATGTAATCGCAATTAGCGCAGATATAGACGGTCGGGTGACGAAAGTATTTGTTGATGAAAACCAGAGGGTCTCTCAAGGTGACCTTTTGTTTCAAATGGACCCAAACTCATATAATATGGCTGTTCGCATGGCCGAATCTCAGAGAGAAGCGGTGCGTCAGAACATATCCGCCACGCGCGCAGAATATTACCAAATAGTAGCAGAGATTGAGGAGAAAAAAGCTAACGTTGTTTACTATCAACGAGAAGCCAAACGACAAAGGAAACTGATAAAAAAGTCAATCACAACGCGAGCTAGGTTAGACGAAGCAGAATTCAATTTGACAGCAGCCAAACAAGAAGTTGCAACACGACGACAGAAAATTCGGACAGTATTGGCTATGTTGGGCGGTGACCCTGCTCGGCGCTTCGAAGAGCACCCTGATTTCATGATGGCTGAAACCGAACTCTCAATGGCAGAAATGAACCTTGGTTATACGGAAGTTCGGGCGCCAATTGATGGGATTGTCACACGACTAAAATTAGAGTCAGGTGAATGGGTCGAATCTGGCGAACCGGCTTTTGGACTGATCTCGGTAAACCGTGTATGGATCGAAGCAAATCTCAAAGAAACTCAGCTTACGCATGTTAGAGACAATCAAGATGTGACGGTAGAATTGGATGCTTATCCGGATCAAGTTTGGAAAGCGAAGGTAGCAAGTATTAGTCCTGCAACTGGAGCCGAATTCGCAGTTTTACCGCCTCAGAATGCATCTGGTAATTGGGTTAAGGTAGTACAACGTTTGCCTGTAAGGATAGAAATAGAGCAAAAGAAGGACCAACCGCCACTTCGAGCAGGAATGACAGCAACAGTCTCAATTGATACGCACCACAAGAGGGAGTTGTGGGCATCTATGCGGGCTACTTTATTGGAAGCTATTTCTGATAAAAAAAGCAAAGAGAGTGAATAAATGGACTGCATGGTATAATTTTAATGGCAACACCTACTTGCACACTACTCCTTAATACCGATATAAAGTGTAAAGGAGGGTTGGGGTGGACAGGTGCCTCGCCAATTCGGTCAGGTCCGGAAGGAAGCAGCCGCAACGAGTTTTTTCTGGGTCACTTTTCAACCTTCCGCTTACAGTCTATATATGGCGTATGAATAATAGTATCAATGATAAAAAGCCGACAGAATATCGGGTACTCGCTCGCACGTACCGTCCGCAAACCTTTAGTGACTTAATTGGTCAAGATACCTTAGTCAAAACGTTGGGGAATGCGCTTAAGCAAGGGAGACTGGCGCATGCGTTTATCCTTACTGGAGTTAGAGGTGTTGGAAAAACTACAACTGCAAGGATAATAGCTAAAGGTTTAAACTGTATAGGGACCGATGGTTTGAGCGGTCCCACAATTAATCCATGTGGTGTGTGTAGTAATTGTTCTTCAATAACTGACGATCGGCATGTTGATGTTATAGAAATGGATGCTGCCAGTCGCACTGGTATAGACGATATTCGTGAAATTATTGATGGCGTGCGTTATAAACCAGTTAGTGGTAGATACAAAATTTATATAATCGATGAAGTGCATATGCTTTCGCGCAATGCCTTTAACGCGCTTCTCAAGACACTTGAGGAGCCGCCAGAAAATGTAAAATTTATTTTTGCGACGACGGAAATCCGTAAAGTACCCGTTACGGTGCTGTCACGCTGCCAACGTTTTGATCTCCGGAGGATCACTCAGGAGGATTTGATTGAGTTATTTTTGTCGATTTGTCAGAAAGAAGACATAACAGCCGAGAATGAACCACTCCGGTTGATTGCTCGAGCTGCTGATGGTTCAGCACGAGACGGGCTATCACTTTTGGACCAAGCAATGGCTCTCGTTGGGGGTCATATAACTACTGAATCAGTGCAAAAAATGCTTGGTCTTAGCAGTCAATTTGAGCTGTTTGAGGTTTTTGAGGAATTGATGGGGGGGCAACTGCCTGAAGCTCTCTCGCGTGTTGCCAAGTTAAATGAGTTAGGCGCTGATCCTTTGCAGATCGCCCAAGATCTATTAGCTATTACTCATTTAGTCACCAAATTTAAGGTTGCTCCAGAGATTGTGGGGCGTTCTGTGACAGATTTAGAAAGCGAAAAGGGTAATGATCTCGCCTCTCGATTACCTATGGTTCAACTGGGGCGATGCTGGCAGATGTTAA
>QXZO01000135.1:567-1595 GCA_009886305.1 Betaproteobacteria bacterium | reverse complement strand
TATAAGTGAAATACAACAAGCCTCTTCGTCATTACCTGCACTAGAAATGGTCTTAATCAGACTTGCTTATCTCTCAGACCTTGCGGTGGGTGAGGTTATTGCAGAAGAAAAAAAACCTGATGTAAAAAAAAAAATTAATGAACCCGAATTTGTAGAGAGTATAAATCCGCAAATTTCGCTCGCAAACGATGGGAATTTTTCTGAAGAAATAGATGGTTCTTTAATAACGAGTTTTGAGGAAATAGTTGATTTATTTGAAAGAAAAAAAGAGGGATTAATGCATGCTAAGTTGGTCACGAATGTGCGACCAGTTCGTATGACCCCCGGTCGATTGGAAATAATGCAAACTGCTGAGATAGATGAAAAGTTTGTTGGGCAGATGGGTAAATTACTGAGTAACTGGAGTGGGCAAGACTGGATAATTTCCACAGTCCAGGAAGAAGGACAAAAAACTATTCAAGAGCAGGTGATAGCAAGAGACAAGGACATTAAATTAGAAGCGCTGCGGGATCCATTGGTTGCCTGCGTTATTGAGGCGTTTCCGGGTGCAGAAGTTACTGCAGTTCGTCCACTATTAAGTAACAGTTCAGATACTAAAATTAACGAACTTGATATTGCAACAGACAATACTTAACTGGGAAAATTGATATGAAAAACTTGGGCCAAATGATGAAACAAGTTCAAGAAATGCAAGAAAAAATGCAAACTATGCAGGAACAAATGGAAAATTTATCAGTTGATGGAGCAAGTGGTGCAGGAATGGTCTCAGTTACTCTGAATGGGAAGGGGATTGTAAGGAAAATCACAGTAGATCCTAGTATTGTAGATCCTAAGGATGTCGGAATGTTGGAAGATTTGATCGTTGCGGCAGTGAATGATGCTCGCACAAAGGTTGATGCAAAAGTTGCAGAAAAAATGCAAGAAGTGAGTGGTGGCATTACTTTGCCACCCGGATTTAATTTGCCATTTTAGGGTGGGGTTGTGGCTAAAACGCTTGGAACTAACGAAATAGACCGCCTTGCCCATTT
>QXZO01000135.1:0-557 GCA_009886305.1 Betaproteobacteria bacterium | reverse complement strand
CTGAGGCAGCCAATAGGGTAGCCTCTTGTGAAATTTGTGGTAATTTTGACTCTAGTAATCCTTGTCGAATTTGCACTGATAGCGAGAGAGATGGGTCTATCTGTTGTGTGGTTAAAGAAGTTGGCGATTTATGGGCTTTAGAAAGATCTGGGGTCTTTAAGGGATGTTATCACGTGATGGGGGGGCTCTTGTCGGCATTGGATGGGATTGGTCCTGACGAATTGAGGTTTAGAGAACTCATTAAAAGGACTTCAACCAATGCAATCAAAGAAGTTATATTGGCAATGGACGCTACAGTGGATGGACAAACAACCGCTCATTATCTTGTTGAATTACTATCAGACAGTGGAGTTGCTGTAACATGGTTAGCTAGGGGGGTGCCTGTTGGAGGAGAGCTGGGTTATTTGGATGACGGTACCATCGCCCAAGCTTTAAATGCCAGAAGAGCTTTGTGAACCATGTTACGAAACATTTGATTTCAATTTGATTGTTTATTTTCTAGGCTGCCGGTTTAAAAGTTATCTTTCTGGCGTCTAATTTCGGCAAAAATACTAACT
>QXZO01000134.1 GCA_009886305.1 Betaproteobacteria bacterium | reverse complement strand
CCATAACCTGTTAAAGCGTGTGAGGCATCGCCTATTCTACGGTGTAAGCTCTCTGTATCGTCTTGGGAGTAGATCATCGCTGTTCGCAAACCAAGGTCGCCACAAGCACGAGCGACACGAATAGCAATTTCGGCCCTGTTGGCAACTAAAATCGACGAAAGTTTCATTACGCACCTCAACTATCAGAACTCGTTAACAAAAAAAATTTGCACTGCGAATACGGCGAATTATTCTTCTTACCCTGAAATCAAACTCGATCGGTAGCTCTTGAGGTAATCGAAACCCTGAATTGCTCTCGAGCCATACCAAGATGTCATCTCACCGTTAATGAGAGATATTTTAGGCTTACCGCAACCCTCTATTTCCAAGGTAAGCTCTTGAATATCCTTCTTTCTAAAAGCAAAAGGCTCTGTGGAAAGTAAAATATGATCTACGTCCCCTGCGAGAGCTTTAATATTTACCTCTGGATATCGCGCTTCACTATCCACCTCAATCTGATCTAACCCTACAGACGCTAAAACGCGTGCGATATAAGTATCTTGGCTAATAGTCATCCAAGGTTTTTTCCAAATAATGTACAACACACGCTCAGGGGCCAGCTTATCCGTTTGACTAGTCGCAGAGAGGTACGAGTTCATAAACCGCTCCGCGAGTGTTTCCGCCTTATCTACCCGATTAAATACATATCCCATTAATTGATATAGAGAGATGTTATCCACCGGACTGAGCGGATGAGTGACTAATATATTTGGTATAAATCGCCTAGCAGCATCGACCAAGTCCCTTGGATTTTCATCCACATTAACAATTAGGTGCGTAGCATGAAGCGATCTTAATTTTTCTAAGTCAAAATCCTTAGTACCGCCAATCTTAGGCACACGCCTGACCTCAGGTCTCGGATAAAAACAAAATCCGGTCCTTCCCACTACGTTATCTGCCAAATCAAGGTCAAATAACAATTCAGTGATGCTTGGCACAACACTAACAATTCTAGCTGATCCCGATATTGGCTCATGATCAATGTTCAATGCATCTAACACACTTAACCCTTCAACGTAAATTCTGAGCGGCTTTTGTCAATTATTCTAATCCTTAGGATGAGGCCGTTGGTAAAGGAAGCGCTCTATCTTTTAGGGTTCGTAATACAAAAGTTGACTTTGTATGGCGAATACCCGGTATTCGATACAAACTTTCCCTCAATAACCTTTCATAGTCCCGCGTGTCTTTCACTGCTATGCGAATGTAGTAATCATAATCCCCTGAAACTAGTGAGGCCTCCAATACCTCCGGAATTTTCTCCAATTGCCTTCCAAATTCGAATAGCGTTTCATCGGAGTGGTTATCTAACGTAACCTGCACGATCACCGACTCTCGATAGCCTAGTAAACTCGGGTCCACCCGGACCGTGTAACCCTGAATAATTCCTTCAGCTTCCATTTTTTTAATACGATTCCAGCAAGGCGTACTGGACAAACCGACTTGTGCACTAATTTCCTGCAAGCTGGAACGAGAATTCTCCTGAAGAACAGATATTATATTTAAATCATGCTTTGTGATTTTCATACCAAAATTTACCTAAAAAGAGAAAATATTTTTTATTTTATCGTATTTATAAAGAAAAAAAGAAACACTTTTTTGTCTATTATCGATAACATTTTGGCATGGAAATATCAACGACTACCCCCGTAGCGGCCACCACTGGCTCCCAGAAGACCCCCCCCGGGTCGGGAGCCAGTGCGTTGGTTGAAACCTTAGTTAATTTAGGCGTAGACACAGTGTTTGGGTATCCCGGCGGCGCGGTTTTGCCCATTTATGATGCTTTGTACAGTGAAAACCGCCTTCACCACGTCTTAGTTCGTCATGAGCAAGCAGCGGTGCACGCGGCAGAGGGCTATGCTCGGTCAACCGGCAAACCGGGAGTCGTTGTAGTCACCTCCGGACCGGGCATGAGCAACACTACGACAGGCTTGTTAGATGCTATCAGTGACTCTATACCAATCATTTGTATCAGTGGACAGGTCGCAAAACCACTCATAGGAACCCAGGCATTTCAGGAGTGCGATGCCATTGGTATCGCCAAAACAGTCACGAAATGGCAGACTCAAATACAAAGTATTGAAGAGGTCATTCAGTGTACCGAAGAGGCTTACCATCGCGCCGTCTCTGGCAGACCAGGTCCTGTACTTATAGATTTTCCAAAAGATATCCAGGCAGAACTTATCGACAGCTCAGCTAAATCAAGCTTTAGAGAAGCGTCTAGCTCCGCCGCTATATCTGATCTAGACATCGGTCAAGCTGTCGAACTTATACTCGGGGCAAAAAAACCCATAATCTACGGCGGCGGTGGACTAATCAATTCAGGTACACCCGCTTGTGATGCATTCGCTAGATTCGTCCGTATGACTAAAGCTCCCTGCACCCTCACCCTGATGGGACTTGGCGCCTTCTCTGGCTCGCATCCACAATTTATCGGAATGCCAGGAATGCACGGCACACTCGAGGCAAATTTAGCCCTTCATGACTCGGACCTCATTGTATGTGTTGGTGCCCGCTTCGACGATCGAGTTACTGGGGACGTCGAAACTTTCGCACCTCACTCAAAGAAAATTCATATTGATATAGACCCTACCTCAATCAACCGTTTAGTGCGTGTCGACGTGGGTTTAGCAGGAGATTGTGGCGAAGTTTTATCTAAACTAATCCGAGCATTAGAGAAGCAGGCTCGTACACTGCCAGAGATTCAACCGTGGTGGCAACAAATTCATCGGTGGCAAAAAGTTGAATCTCTCAAGTTTGACACTAAAGAAGATACCATCGTGCCACAGGCCCTCATAACAGCGATTCAAAATGCGACGGTGGGAACGAACCCCATTATTGCTACGGACGTTGGGCAACATCAAATGTGGGCGGCACAACATTTTATTTTCGAAAAACCAGGCCACTGGCTAACCTCTGGGGGAGCGGGGACGATGGGATATGGTTTACCAGCTGCAATTGGAGCTCAAATCGCGCACCCCGACAAGACCGTAATTTGCGTCTCTGGAGACGCCTCTATCCTAATGAACATCCAAGAGCTTTCAACAGCGATCCAACACAAGACCCCTGTGAAATTAATTTTATCGAACAACGAATGTATGGGAATGGTACGTCAGTGGCAGGAATTCAACCATGGTGGT
>QXZO01000133.1 GCA_009886305.1 Betaproteobacteria bacterium | reverse complement strand
GAGCCATATCCGTCCGATATAGCCACAATCATCATCCTTCCATTATTCGTTTTTTGTATTCTAGCCGAATCAACTACTCCAGCCAGTAACGTTTGGCGAATCCCCTCCTCCGGAGCAGGAATAGAAACAGCGTTTAAACGGGTGGATGCGACTAACGACAGCTCTTTCTCAAAACTTTTAAAGGGGTGGCCGCTGTAATAGAAGCCTAAAGCCACCTTTTCATGCTGTAGTTGCTCGTAATCCGCCCAGGCACGTGCTTCTGTAATCGCCACATCCGACACGGATATGGCATCATCATCAAATAAACTCCTTTGAGAAAGATCGCGCTCCTGTTGCTCAGCCGCCATCGTCGCTGAAGTAACTGAGGCAAGAAGGCGTGCACGGTTGTCGTCTAACGCATCGAAAGCTCCAGCTTTCACTAACGATTCGATACTGCGCTTATTAACAATATGTCTGTCAATACGACAACAAAAATCAAAAAAGCTCGTAAATGTACCTTGCGACCGAACATGGAGAATATGCTCGATAGCTGCCTCTCCCGTGCCTCTAATTCCCCCTAATCCATATCGAACCTGAGAGTCAGAGACTGGGAAAAAACGATACTCAGACTCATGAATATCTGGAGGCAAAAGCTTTACATTATTCTTAGTACAGTCCACATAAAGATGTTGAATTCGATCTGTGTCATCCATAGATGCCGACATATTTGCCGCCATAAATGCAGATATATGATGACACTTAAACCAAGCGGTTTGATACGCTATTAAAGCGTAGGCTGCAGCATGTGACTTATTAAAGCCATAACCTGCAAATTTTTCCATCAAGTCAAAAATTTCATTTGACTTGGTTTCGGTCAACCCGTTATTTTTCGATCCCTCAAGAAAAATCTGACGATGCTGAGCCATTTCTTCTGGCTTTTTCTTGCCCATGGCTCGCCGTAAAAGATCCGCTCCTCCGAGGGAGTATCCCCCAATAATTTGAGCCATCTGCATTACTTGTTCTTGATAGACCATAATTCCATAAGTCTCCTCCAAGATCGCTTTGACGCGCTCGTCTGGGAAGTTCACCTGTTGGCGACCATGCTTACGTTCAACAAAATCAGGAATAAGATCCATCGGACCCGGCCTAAAAAGGGCGACTAAAGCAACAATATCCTCAAACCTATCTGGTTGCGCTCTTTCAATCAAATCTCTCATTCCTCGGGACTCAAACTGGAATACAGCTGCTGTATTTCCACTAGAAAATATTCGATAAGACAAAGGGTCATCCAGTGGCAACGTTGCAAGATCAATAATTTTTTCGGGATCTAATCTCCTAATGAATTTAAGCGTCCAGTCAATAACGGTTAAAGTGGTTAAGCCAAGAAAATCAAATTTAACTAAGCCAATATGCTCCACATCATCTTTGTCCAGTTGCGAAATAACGCTATGCGATCCATCTGCCGAATACAACGGACAAAAATCGCTGAGCGCAGACGGTGCAATTAAAACGCCACCAGCATGCATCCCTACGTTCCGGGTAACTCCTTCCAGCTGCCTTGCTAACACCAGGAGTTCGCGCGTCTCTTCGTCGGAATCTTCTTTCTCTTTTAATCGAGGTTCCATTTCACGAGCTAAATCTAACGTAATCAGCTTTCCGGGCTGAAATGGTATCAACTTAGCCAGCTCATCTGCGCGACCATAACTCCACTCCATGACACGCGCGACATCTCTTACAACAGCCTTAGCTGCCATCGTTCCAAAAGTTACGATTTGAGATACAGAATCCGTTCCATATTTCTCACGAACATAATCAATGACTCGATCTCTACCATCCTGACAAAAGTCGATATCAAAATCAGGCATTGATACTCGTTCTGGATTTAAAAACCGCTCAAACAGAAGATTGTATTGGATGGGGTCTAAATCAGTGATGCCTAAAGAAAAGGCAACTAAGGAGCCCGCCCCCGATCCGCGACCAGGGCCAACAGGCACTTCATTATCTTTAGCCCAATTAATGAAGTCAGCGACGATCAAGAAGTACCCTGCGAAACCCATATCAACAATCGTATCTATCTCAAACTTTAAACGCTCTCGATAGACCTCACTTGCGGCCGTTAAATCACTATCGACAGGACCTAACTGAGCCATTCGCTTATCGAGCCCAATTGAAGACTCCTGTGCCAAAAATTGTTCAAGCGACATACCTGGGGGTGTTGGGAAGTTTGGTAATTGAGGATTACCTAACTCAAATTCTAATGAACACCGTTTGGCAATTTCAACAGTATTCTTTATGACCTCGGGCAAATCCGAAAACAAATCCTGCATTTGGGTTTTAGACTTAAAATACTGCTCCTCATTAAAAGGGCGAGACCTGTTCTGATCCGCAAGCAAAAGCCCCTCCGCGATACAGTAGCGCGCCTCATGCGCCATAAATTCTGTCGGTGCTAAAAACTCCACCGGATGAGTTGCTACAACTGGTATTTGTTCTTGTTCTGCGAGCCGCAACATGCTCGACTCCAATGCCCTGCCCCCCTCTCGGTTAGATCTTTGTATTTCAAGATAAAAACGTCCCTTGAAAAGATCGCTCCAATATCCAGCTTTTTTTGTAGCCTCTCGCACATCATCGTCCATCAAGGACTGTTCGATATCGCCATCCTTCCAACCTGACAAGGCAATCAATCCCTGTGACCCGTCAGACTTAATCCAGTCGCTGTGAATAGCGGCTCTCATTCCACGCTCTTCACCAACATAGGCGCGGGTCAACCAACGGCTGAGTTTTAAATAGCCTTCCGTATTTTGAACTAGGAGTAACAAGCGAACGGGAGCTTTCCTGTTTGGTGCATGGATCGAAACGTCGCAACCTATAATTGGCTTAAGTCCGCGCTTACGAGCGGCACTATAAAACTTAACAACGCCAAACAAATTATCCAAATCTGTGAGCGCAAGTGATGGCATACCGTACTCAACAGCGCGGTCACATAGCTCAGGAATTCGAACCATACCTTGGGTAATCGAATATTCGCTATGTGTTCTTAAATGCACAAAATGAGAATCAGTCATGTCTTTATTGTACGATGACAGCCAGTTAGATATCCAACCATTGAGGGTGTCTATACTAAATATTTATTAACCGATTTAAGGTGGAACTGTGCAATCAGCATCAAGAAGTCAATTTTTAGATTTAAACGGACTCAAATATCACGTTAGAACTTGGGGTAATACCACTGAAAGACATTTATATCTCATGCACGGATGGATGGACATGTCCGCCTCTTTTGAATTTGTTGTAAATGAGCTTAACAAGAACTGGTTCATCATCGCCCCTGATTGGCGTGGGTTTGGACTAACAGAATGGTCGCCATCCGGCTATTGGTTTCCGGATTACGTAGCAGATCTATCAGAGATCATTAATACCTTTTCAAAAGACAAAGAAATCAATCTGTTTGGTCACAGTATGGGTGGAAATATCGCAGGCTTATATACGGGCGTTTTCCCCGAAAAAGTTAACAAACTAATTTTGGCTGAGGGTTTTGGCATGCCGCCAAGAGACGCGAGTGACGCACCAGACCATCTTAAGAAGTGGTTAGGCCAAAAGCATGTAAAGCCCACTTTAAAACCATATAAATCGCTTAACGAGGTGGCTCAAAGACTCATTACGAACACACCTGCATTAACTCATCCTCAGGCATTATTTCTCGCGCAGCATTGGGCTATGGAACAACCTAATGGCGAATTTAAACTCAGAGCAGATCCAAAACACAAAATGATCAATCCAATTCTTTATCGTTCAACAGAGGCATCTTTTTTTTGGAAGCGGATTACGTGCCCAACTTTGTGGCTACACAGTGATAGTGGCTGGCTACGTAAGTTCATGAAGGATGACTACGACACCATTAACGAATACAGGTCAAATTACCAAAACCTAAGTGAGCAAACCATAACTGATTCATCACACATGATGCACCATGTACAACCCAAAAAACTTGCTGCCGCTATAGAATATTTTGTGGATTAAGCCCGTGCTCAGGAAGCTTTATCGTCTCTAAGTTTTACTAAAAAACAATAGGCCCCGCCAAATGGTGAGCGTTCCCAAGGCTAAGAACCCCCAGACGTAACTTTCAGTAACTAAGTGGATCAACCAAAAAAAAGTAGGTAGAAACACAACACCAGAATAAGTCATTGCAAGGGAAGCTCCAGTAGCAGCACCAGCTCGACCGGTTGGCGCAATTCTGGCTACCTCGGCTATATAAATTCCATTCCATCCAACAGCAGAGGCGCCAAAGAAGAAAGAAAAAACGTAAATCAACATAATAGGGAAAGTTGGGTGAACGAGACATATAGCTCCTGCTGAGACACCCATCAACAGTCCAAGGAAACCCAAGACGGAGCGAGGCGAAAAACCATAATCAGCAAGAAGTGCCCAAAATAATCGCGCAATAGCACCAGCGACCATAGCGATTGCGAGAGCCGAACCAGCTACAGATACCGTAAGCTGCGCTTGCTCCGTCAACATAACAACCAGATAAGAACCCAGACTCATCTGCATACCGGAAAATGCAAACGAGGATATGGCAAGCTCTCGCAACTTCTTATGTGAAAATACGAGCCTTAGAGGTTCGAGCAAATTCAATGAGCGCATTTCACTTGGAGCACTTACAGGTTTTCGATCAACTTTCTTTTGAATGACTTGTGCCAATAGAATGACAACTACACCAATCAACCCAATAATAATAGCTGATTCTTTCCATCCAAACGAGTACATCAGATATGGGACAAGTGCTCCTGCGATAGCCCCACCTATCGGAACGCCTGTCTGCTTTATCGAGAATACCAAGGAGCGCATGTTAGTGGGAGCCTGATCCGCCAAAATTGTAGACGACGATGGCGTTACCGCGCCATATCCCAATCCCACAACTAAGGCGCCCAATATAATTAAGAGAACATGCCCCGTCGCCATGAATACGATACCGAGCGACGCACACAATACACATAATTGACTGACCCGAATCGCACCCAGACGACTAATCAATATTCCAGAAAACAACGCTGATGGGACCGAAGACAAGTAAATTAAAGCGATTATAAGGCCCACTGCGGCCGCATTTAAACCTACATCACCTTGGGCTACAGGCGCCAGGATTGGTGGTGTAAAAACCACTAAAGAAGCTTGGATTTGAACAGCTAAGGTGACCAATAAGGAGGCAATAAACATAGGCTTGCAAACCACTTAGAGCAAAATACCAACTACACCATCAGAATAGCTAGCTTACTCAAGTTGAGTATGATCACTTGGTAGATAAAGGTTTACCAAGTGCTTGGTCAAGATCCCAAACAATATCGTCAATATCTTCGATACCAATCGACAAACGAATCATATCAGGTGAAATACCCGCTTTCAGTTGGTCCTCTTCAGATAGCTGACGATGAGTCGTAGAGGCAGGATGTATTACGAGGGATTTCGCATCGCCGACATTAGCTAAGTGTGAGATAAACTCGAGTCCTTCAATGAAGCACTCACCAGCATTCAAGCCACCTTTGATACCAAAGGTCATAATTGAACCACAACCTTTAGGCATGTATTTTTTGCCCAATTCAGCGTGTGGGCTAGAGGCTAAGCCTGGAAAGTTAACCCATGACACACAATCGTGAGCTTCCAGGAATTTCGCCACCTTAAGCGCATTAGAAACATGGCGGTCCATACGTACATGGAGCGTTTCTAGCCCTTGCAAAAGGAGCCAAGCGCTCATTGGAGCTAAAGAGGGTCCGAGCGTTCTCAAGGTCTCCATTCGAGCTTTCATCGTAAATCCAAAGTCTCCGAATGTTTCGTAAAAACGAACTCCATGATACCCCTTTGATGGCTCGGTCATTGAAGGAAAGTTACCGTTATCCCAGGGGAAATCACCTGACTCAACAATCACGCCACCCATGGTCGTACCGTGACCACCAATAAATTTTGTCGCCGATTGCACCACGATATCGGCACCATGCTTAATCGGTTGGCACAAATAAGGAGACGCAAATGTATTGTCTATTACCAAGGGAATCCCAGCCTCATGTGCAATGTCCGCTACCGCACGAATATCAAGAACGTTAACCTGAGGATTTCCCATCGTCTCAGCATAAATCGCCTTTGTTTTAGGCGTTATTGCCGCTCTAAAATTCTCAGGATCACTTGGATCAACAAAATTTGTGTGTATACCAAAGCGCCTGAACGTAACGTCAAACTGCGAATACGTTCCACCATATAGGGTGCTTGCAGATAGCAACTCATCCCCCTCCTCAAGTAATGTCAAGATCGCACACATTTGCGCTGCCTGACCAGAACTCACTGCAAGCGCAGCTCGTCCGCCCTCCAGTGCAGCCACTCTCTCCTCAAGTACTGCAACAGTCGGATTAGATAATCTAGAGTAAACGTTACCGAAAGTCTGTAAATTAAATAAACTCGCCGCATGCTCTGCGGAATCAAAAACGTAAGATGTGGTTTGATATATTGGAGCAGCTCTTGATCCAGTCACAGCATCTGGAATCTGACCCGCATGTAAACAAAGGGTACCAACCCCATACTCTCGATCTGCCATTATTTATTTTTCCTCATACTTTAGGGTAGCCATTTAGGCCGTTTTGAGGAAATAACCTTAGTATTAACCCCAACCCAATTTAAACCCCCAAATAATCTGCCGTGCTCAATCTTGACGCAACGGTCTTCGACATAGGCAATACCAGCATTGCCCGCGACTTGACTAGCCTCTTCGTTCTTAACGCCGAGCTGCAACCAAAGCACCTTGGCTCCAATCAATACAGACTGTTCAGCGACTGGCATTATATCCTCACTCTTTCTGAAACAATCTACCATATCAACCCGCTCCTCAATCTCATCAAGAGATGAATAACAGCGCTCGCCCAAAATCTCTTGCCCTTTATAAGCGGGATTTACAGGTATTATTTTGTACCCGTGTTCTTGCATGTATTTCGCAGCAAAATAACTAGGTCTGTACCAATTTGCAGACAGTCCAACAACCGCAATAGTTTTGGACTCTCTTAAAATCAATCTTAGTTCGATTATGCCTTGCCCATCACTCATCGGTTTTTGTTCCAGATTTAAGTTTGAATTTGACTCACGGAATGGCAATATATGTAAGACAATATTCTAACATTGTCTAATTGATAAACCCTTATTGCTAGGGATTATCAGAACATTTATTTCTCGAGAAGCACCTTTATGCTGGACTTAAGCTTGTGCATATATCGCTCACGAGCCTCGCGAATAGAGGCTTGATTCCAATGCCAAAAGCCTCTTTCAGATTTCATGCCAATCTCACCTCGCTTAACTTTCTCCGCAAGAAATGATGGCGGCTTATCCGCGTTACTTAGATCTGAAAATACGCCCGTATTTGCTGAATAAGTAACATCTAATCCAGAAATTTCTTTTTGCATGATCGGGCCGGCGGCAAGGAAGCGACATCCAAAACCAAACATAACTGCTTTGTCGACATCTTCAGGAGTGGCAATCTCGCGCTCTAATATGTGCCATACCTCTCTCATCATTGCCGCCTGGATACGGTTTGCCAAAAATCCGGGAACATCCTTGTACACAATCACTGGCACAAAATTACGAACAGATAAATATTGTTTGATCTCATTCGCTGTCTGTAGATCAGAACTCTCCGACATCACAATCTCTACCAGTGGCACCAAATGCGCAGGCATAAAAAAATGCAAACCAAAGAACCGAGCCTGTTGGCTCAAGCCATTAGCAATGAGCGAGATACCAAAAGTGGAAGAGTTACTTGTGATGATAGTTTTTTTATTCGCAAGAGAAACTATCTGTTTAAATATACTTTGTTTAACTTCAAGGTTCTCAACGACATTCTCAATGACAAGATCCGCAGAGAGCCAGTCGACGGACATCAAATCCGATACCAAGCGCATATCGAGATCATCAGGCGACACATCCAAGTCACGAGCCGCACTGGTAGATCTAACGTCAAATGTGTCAGCGCGCCCACCCGGACGACCGACAACGGTAACCCGCACTCCAGATCCGGATAACTTGACGGCAAGGTCGGTGCCCATAGTCCCCGCCCCAACAATTACGATATGGTTAATGTCCAATGGATATCCAGTTAAACGAACGTTAGCTTCAATATTATTTAAAATTTATCGCTTTAGGGCTTAGAAAAACAGAAGGATCAGCAACCTTAGTTTAATAGGCTACGGTATAACGCATCGTAACCAATTCTGACCCAGGATTATTAGTCGTTAATCCACCATTAGACAAATGGTCAATACTGATTGATAGAGCCGAGTCACCAGCAAACTGAAAACCTAAACCAATTAGCGAACGAAAATGGATGTTCCCACCCAAATCGGTGTCTTCCGGGTTGTAATACCCAGGCATAAAACTAGCCTCAATAAAAAATGGTCCCGATATATTCAACTGATTGTGTAAGCCCGCGCCCACCCAAAGATCGCTATCAGCATCAAATCTCAGCGCAGTAGCCCATGGCCAATTAGTTACTAGTCCTGAGAACGTACCGCCTTTATGATACTCAAGCACGACCCCACCACCGCCATCAGGGTCAACGCCGGGTCCGACAACAACACTTTGCGCAAACAAGGTGAGCGGTATAAAGCAACCTATAAATAAAACTAATCGAAACAGAAGCATTCCTCAAACCTTTCAAGATGAACCGGGTGAAATGCGGAGGTTATTACACTCCCGCTAAACACTACATGAGGAATCCTGAAGCCCTAGGTAACCAAAGCACCAATTCAGGAAAACCGATAATTAAACCTAAACCCGTTAACTGAAGTAACACAAAAGGAATTATCCCTCTATAGATATGTCCCATATTTATAGAGGGCGGCACAACACCCTTCATGTAGAAGAGTGTGAAACCGAAAGGTGGAGTTAAGAAGGACGTCTGCAGGTTCACTGAAAGCATCACGCAAAACCAAGTGAGGAATACGATTGGGCCACCATCACCAATGTGCGGACCAAAGTCAATTCCTTGAAGTATTGGTGCAAAGACTGGCAGAACGATTAAAGTGATTTCGATCCAGTCAAAGAAAAATCCGAGCAAGAAAGTTAACACCAACATGAATGTCAGGATTTCCCATCCTGTATCAATACCGATAGTCTCTAAGAGCTCAACAATAAGATCGTCTCCACCTAGCGCCCGGAAGACATAACTGAACAGCTGCGCACCAAAAAATATAAAGAAGACCATTCCGTTCGTTAAACCAGCGCGACGTATGACCTCTCTCATAGTCTGCATGCTGAGCTTTTTGTTCATCCATGCGAGGAACATAGCTCCAAGACAACCCACACCTGCCGCCTCAGTCGGTGTTGCAAAACCACCGAAAATAGAGCCGAGCACTAAAGTGATCAACAATAACGGTGGGAAAAAGCTTTTTAGCACCAGTGCGATC
The DNA here is from genome assembly GCA_009886305.1 of Betaproteobacteria bacterium. Lineage (GTDB taxonomy): Bacteria > Pseudomonadota > Gammaproteobacteria > Burkholderiales > Eutrophovitaceae > Eutrophovita. Next base: position 2,238 of record QXZO01000133.1, on the reverse strand, counting down.
AATTCCGCGTTTGAGTCGGGTCCAACGTCATCCGGCAATGGTGGCGCTTTGTCAGGATTTCTAAAACTGGTGAAACCAATGTAGAAAAGATATAAACCGGCAAGGATCATCCCCGGAACAATGGACGCCGCAAATAAAGCCCCTACTGAGACTGACAACAGGTCACCCATAATCACTAGCATAATCGACGGAGGGATTAAGATTCCGAGCGTCCCTGCAGACGCAATTGTCCCAGTCGCCAACTCCTTCGAATATCCACGCTCCATCATTGACGGTAAAGCAATCATTGTAAGCATGACAACAGAGGCCCCTACGATTCCAGTGGTTGCCGCCATAATAGTTCCCATTAGGGTGACTGACATCGCCAACCCCCCAGGGATCCGTCTAGTCACAATTTGAAGTGTCGACAATAAATCTTTAGCGACGCCACTTCGCTCAAGCATCGTACCCATAAAAATAAACATGGGTACTGCCACTATGATCGGATTCGATGCGGCTGTCCCCCAAACACGAGGCATTAAATTGAAAAACTGAATTGGATTAAAAATATCGAGTAAGATCCCGATCCCGCCAAATAATATGGCGACACCGCCAAGTACGAACGCTACTGGGAAGCCACAAAATAGGGAGATCGCAAGGACCAAGAACAAGAACAGAGATATATGATGTGCAAACCAACTCATGATGAAGCCTCCACTTTACTCGCAATCACTGCAGGTGTTGCTCGTCCCCGAAGATCTGGATCGCCAAACAAATAAACTATCGAACGCATCAATACTGATATGACGCCAGCAAAAAGCAAAAGCAATCCAGCCGTCATACAACCTTTCGGTATCCAACGAAAAGGTAAACCATTTGAAGACGGTGAGGCCTCGTTATCGACCCACGCTTCCCAGGTGAAGTCAGCACTAAAATATATTGCAAGTAAACAATATGGAATCGCAAAGAATAAGCATCCTATAAACTCCGCAAAAACAATTGTTCTTGGTTTCGCGTTTATGTAAGCAATATCAATTCGGACATGTGCATTGTGGATATAAGCGGCTCCGAGCCAAAATGAGAACAAAGCGGTGTGTAAATGCCACTCAAGCTCTTGTAACTTCGTGGAGCCCATCCCAGGCATTTGATATCCGATTTTTCGCGTCACCACATCAAATGCAATCACGATAGTTGTAAGGATAAACAACCAACCAACAGTGTCTGCCAAGCGATCAAGCACGCCATCGATACGGTCACTCACATCCAGCATAAATTTCATAAATCACCACACAATGTTAATAATTCATTTAAAAAGAGCGGGCCTGAGCCCGTCTATAATAATGGTTCCTAAATTATCCTTTATCTGAGATACCCATTATCTCGCCAGATAGAGAACTGCTCACGAAATGCCATGTAATTTTCATACACCCGTTTAAATTCGGGATTGACCGCCATCTCTTCGGCTGCCACTTCATCCCACCCCGCTTTAAACGCAGCCAAGAATTCAGGCTTCCAATAATGGATGTTAACTCCTTGTTCCACCATTGATGCTATTGCCGCCGGTTGAGAGAAATCGCCCAGCGCCAATCCGTCACGAATATTGTCGCCACAGGAGACCTCAATTACCGCTTGATGTTGATCAGACAAACCATTCCATACGTCCAGATTTATAAATGCTCCGTTAAAAGATGCCGGTTGATGCCACCCTGGGAAATAGTAATGTTTTGCTACTTGATAAAGACCTATACCCTCATCAATTGATGGCATAGCGAATTCAGTTGCATCAATGGTCCCCAACTGTAAAGCCTGGAAGATTTCACCGCCGGCTAAGAGTTGTGTAGACACACCCAACTTCTCCATGACCTTTGCACCCAAACCAAAGAACCGCATCTTCAGGCCTTTCAGGTCATCTAAAGTGTTAATCTCCTTTTTGAACCAGCCCGATGCTTCGGGTGGAATCATATGGCACGGTATGTACTTAATATTCTGCGCACCATAGAGCTCATCGGCAAATTTAGACCCATCGCCATAGTAGTACCAAGCCAAAAATTCGGTTGCATTAGGTCCGAACGGCAGTGTTGTAAACATGCTGAATACGTTGTTGATACCCGCGTAGTATCCAGAACTGGCCCAAGCCATTTCGACTGACCCTTTGGAGGCGGCTGGAATGGCCTCTAACCCAGGAACTAACGCATTAGGCTCGAAGAATTTTATTTGAAGGGTGCCCCCGGACAATCGCTCAACTTTTTCAGTACATTC
>QXZO01000132.1:2361-3268 GCA_009886305.1 Betaproteobacteria bacterium | reverse complement strand
ATTGTGCTCACTTCTATGAAAATATAAGAGAGAGAAATCCTTTCGTTATTGTTTATAATCTTGGCGACATGATGAATGGTTACACTACCATGGAAATGCTTGCTGATTCTTCTGATCATATTATTCCCGGCCATGATCCCCTCGTTATGAAGTATTATCCGGCCGCTTCGAAGGAATTAGAAGGAATAGTCGCGCGTTTGGATGTTGCTCCAAAGAAAATATGATCTTAAAAATTGTGACCTTTCTCTATTCTTATTAGTTTATCTTTTTGATCCAAAGAAAGTATTTATAGTCTTGATTGTTTGATATGATATCGGTATAACACCGCGGTATCTCTCACGTTTCGAGAGTTCGCCACGCTGAGGCTGTAGGGCATGCCTAGCTGGTAGTTGATAGCCAAACGAATATTCGCGTTGGTTAAATATTTATTATGGAGATGGAAATGCCCAAACTAAAGTCGAAAAGCGGCGCGAAAAAACGTTTCCGCGCAACGGGGACTGGTAAGATCCTCCACAATCAAGCATACAAACGACATGGTATGAGTAAACGACCTAAGGATATGTTGCGTAATAGTCGCGGAACAACGACCCTGTGTGCTTCGGATGCAAAAATCGTCCGAAAATTTTTACCGTATTTGTAGGGGAGGCTTGATATGGCTCGTGTTAAACGCGGAACTACGGCGCATGCTCGTCACAAAAAAGTCACTGATAAAGCCAAAGGTTATTATGGACGCAGGAAAAATGTTTTTCGCGTTGCAGTGCAGGCGGTCGAGAAGGCCGGTCAATATGCTTATCGTGATAGGAAAGTTCGTAAAAGGACATTCAGAGGTTTATGGATTCAGAGAATTAATGCTGGTGTTCGTGAACATGGATTGACCTATTCTCAATTTATAAATGGTCTTAAAAAA
>QXZO01000132.1:0-2351 GCA_009886305.1 Betaproteobacteria bacterium | reverse complement strand
GGTATTGAACTCGATAGAAAAGTTCTATCGGATTTAGCTATAAGTGAACCAACTTCTTTTAAAGGATTGGTCGAAAAGGCCCAGGCAGCACTCGCTTAAGGATCCCAAAAATTATACAGGTGGCAAATATGTTGGCTGTCTAGACCAAGTAGAAAAAAAGGGATCTGCCGCTGCGGGTCCCTTTATTTACTTTGTGACTTAAAAGATTAAATCGTGGGCTATGATGGGTGGTTGTTAAGATGCAAGATTGGGAAGATCTAAAAGCAAAGTTGGTTAAGTCTATTCACTCAGCTTCTCAGCTTAGCGAGTTAGAAGATATCAGGATTACTGCCTTGGGAAAGAAAGGCAGTATCACAGGTTTAATGAAAGGCCTGGGATCTCTTGACTCAGACAAGCGCAGAGAGGCCGGACAGCTTCTTAATCGAATAAAAGAGGAGGTTGCTAATGCCATAGATGGGTGTAGAGCGAAAATGGAAGATGTGGCGCTAGAAGAGCAACTTTTGAAAGATCGAGTTGATGTTACGCTTCCTGCACGGCCTGAAAGTACTGGTAGCATTCATCCGATTACCCAAACTATTGATGAGTTAACAACAATATTTTGTGAGATGGGTTTCACTGTCGCTGATGGTCCTCACATAGAGTCAGATTATTATAATTTCTCTGCCTTAAATATTCCACCAGAGCACCCTGCTCGGCAGGAACAAGATACTTTTTATCTTCCTTCTGACGAAACTGGTACACCGCGAGTTTTACGAACCCATACCTCACCAGTTCAAATTAGGACTATGGAAAAGGCTACACCACCAATTAAAATCATTGTTCCAGGTCGCACATTCAGGTCTGACCATGATGCTACCCATTCTCCCATGTTTCATCAGGTCGAAGGATTGGTAATTGATAAAACGTCTCATATGGGTCACTTGAAGGGTTGTTTAATTGATTTTTGCCGGGCATTTTTTGGTGTTGATGACTTACCCGTGCGATTTCGACCTAGCTACTTTCCGTTCACAGAGCCCTCAGCCGAAGTAGATATTGGTTGTACTCGGGCTGGAGGGGAATTTCGAATAGGAAAGGGTGAAGACTGGCTGGAGATCTTGGGATCAGGAATGGTTCATCCAAGAGTTCTAGAGGGTTGTGGGATTAACCCTGATGAATATCAAGGATTTGCTTTCGGTATGGGGATAGAACGTATTGCGATGCTTAAATATGGGATCCCTGATTTGAGACCATTTTATGATACAGATATTCGTTGGCTTAAGCACTATGGTTTCGTTCCCTTAGATTTACCCACAATTGTCGGGGGGATAAATCGATGAAATTTACACTTTCTTGGTTGAAAGATCATCTGGAAACCAAAGCCTCTCTCGATCAAATCTGTGACAAGTTGCCTATGCTAGGTCTAGAGGTAGAGAGTGTTCAAAATAGATCAATTGAACTTTCTGAGTTTATAGTCGGTTATGTTGTGAAAGCGTATCAGCACCCAAATGCGGATCGATTGCGCGTTTGTATCGTGGATACAGGCTCTGAAAAAATTCAAGTTGTATGTGGAGCACCTAATGCACGAGAAGGAATCAAGGGTGTTTTTGCTCCAGCTGGTGCACATATCCCTGCTACTGGAGAGGAGTTGAAGAAAGGAGTGATTAGAGGAGAAGAGTCTAATGGGATGCTTTGCTCAGAACGGGAAATGGGAATTTCCGATGAGCACGATGGAATAATCGAACTACCAGAAGATAGTAAAGTTGGTGAGGGGTATGCAAAAGTAGCTGGGCTAGATGATCCTATAATTGATATTGCAATAACCCCGGATCGAGCGGATTGTCTTGGTGTTCGTGGAATTGCTCGAGATTTAGCAGCGGCAGGACTTGGTGAACTTAAACCACTCGATGTTTCCCCAGTAAAAACTAGTTTTACGAGCCCAATAAATTGGCGGATTGATTTACCAGAAATGGATCCCCCTTTAGCTCCTCTCGTAGTGGGGCGATATTTCAAGGGAGTTAAAAATCAACCGAGTCCTAAATGGCTCAAGGAACGGTTACAAGCAGTTGGTCTGCGACCAATCTCAGCACTAGTAGATATAACGAATTATGTAATGATGGATGTTGGCCGCCCACTTCATGCCTATGATGCAGATAAAGTGAAAGGTGATATCTTTATCAGGTTGGCGAAAGATGGCGAGAAATATAAAGCATTAGATGGCAAAGAGTATTCTTTTGACTCAGATATGATTGTTATTGGTGATGATGAAGGCGTTGACGATTTAGCGGGCATTATGGGTGGTGAGAGGTCTGGTTGCAGTAATGAAACGGTTAATATGTTTCTAGAAGCAGCTATTTTTGATCCAATTCGAACTG
>QXZO01000131.1 GCA_009886305.1 Betaproteobacteria bacterium | reverse complement strand
CCGTACTTTTTTGTTATATTTTTTGCAAGGATCATTCGATAGGTTTTAGGCCGATATTTCTTGCACCGTAACGTGTTTGCTTACGCTGCGATTTAGGTGCTTTCTTCAATTAACGCCTTGGAGTTTTTATCGTCTCGATAAAAAATGATTGGTTTAATATCCGCCGCTGGTGGCTGTGGTTTCTGTGCAAGCTCTATTTGTTCAGTGATTATATGGTGGTGCTCTGATTTGTCGCAAACAGGGTCAGTGTTCGCTGCATCACCTGTTAGCTGAAAGGCTTGACATCGACAGCCACCAAAGTCTGTAGCTCGTTCATCACAACTACGACATGGTTCTTTCATCCAAGAGTCGCCTCTGTAAGCGTTAAATGCTGGAGATTCATTCCATATCCACTCCATATCATGTTCTCTGACGTTTGGAAAGGTCAAGCCAGGTAACATTCGTGCTTCATGACAGGGTAGCGCTAGACCATCTGGTGCAACATTTAAGAACACAGAACCCCAGCCATTCATACAAGCTTTTGGCCTGTTCGCGTAGTAATCTGGAACAATGAAATATAATTTCATCTTATTGCCAATTTTTTCTCGAAAGCGATTAGTTGTTTCCTCAGCCTTTCTTAACTGTTCTTCACTTGGCATAAGATAAGCTCTGTTTTTTAGCGCCCAGGCGTAATACTGACTGTTTGCTAGCTCGACATGGTCTGCCCCCATTGCCTCGGCCATTTCCAAAATTTGATCGATGTGGTCGATGTTCAAACGATGCAAAACAACATTTAGCACCATAGGATAATCATGTTCTTTAATAAGTTTTGCAACTTTGGATTTTAATTCAAACGTTTTGGTGCTCGACAAAAAATCGTTCATCTCCTTCGTGGAATCCTGGAACGATAATTGAATCTGTCCAAGCCCTCCTTCTTTGAAAGCAGCGATACGTTTTTCAGTGAGGCCAATACCTGACGTTAATAAATTTACGTAATACCCCATTTGACTCGCCTCTGCCACCATGATTTCTACATCATCTCGCATCAGCGGTTCGCCACCAGAAATCCCTAATTGGACTGAGCCCAAATCGCGGGATTGCTTAAAAACTTTCAGCCAGTCTTCAGTCGATAGTTCAGATTTAAAGGTGGAGGCATAGTCCAGAGGGTTATAGCAAAAGACGCAATGGAGCGGACACTTGTAAGTGATTTCCGCGTTGACCCAAAGTGGTCCTTTGGGTTTAATCGTCGGTACAGATCCAATTTTTTCCATATGCGTGCTCCAAAAAGTCTAAAACGTCATTTTTTAGGTCAACCCCAGGGAATTGCTCTTCTAAATGAGCGATGATCATGTTAACGCTCATTGATCCATCAATTAATTTCATGATTTCCCCTGAGCTACCAGGAAGTTTGATTAGCCCCTCAGGGTATAGTAGTACGTAAGATTCTTGCGCAGGCTCCCATTGGAACCTGAATTGTTTTTGTAAGGACAGAGGTTTATCTTTTATTAGAGTAGGCTCGCTCATTTTTGCATCCTCTCTATCGCTCCATCGTTGTTAGGACCGACGCCATACGTGACATGAATCGAATCCAGCATTGTCCACAATACGTCAATTTTAAATTGTAAGATGCCCAGTGCTTCTTCTTGTTCCTCACGGGTTTTGAAGTGTTTCAGGGTGACGCGTAATCCATGTTCTACGTCTCTTCTGGCTTCAGAGAGTCGTTTTCTGAAATATTTGTAGCCCTCAAGCTCTATCCAAGGATAATGCTCCGGCCACGAATCTAAACGTTTTTTGTGGATTGTAGGTGCAAATAATTCAGTGAGGGAGGAGCACACTGATTTTTGCCATGGTGATTTACGAGCGAAACTAACGTATGCGTCCACTGCAAATTTCACGCCTGGCGTGACATGTTCGAGAGAAACTAAATCCTCACGGCTTAAACCAACGGCTTCACCCAATGCAATCCAGGCTTCAATTCCCCCTTCGTCATCATCAATGCCATCGTGATCTAGAATTCTTTGAATCCACAATTTTCGGTGCTCTTTGTCTGGCATGTTAGATAAGATTGCCCCATCCTTGATGGGAATCATTATTTGATAATAAAACCGATTTAAAACCCATCCTTGCACTTGTTCCTTGGTACATTCACCTCCATTCATTGCTATATGGAAAGGGTGATGAATATGGTAGCTTTTGTCCTTCCCTCTGAGCTTTTGTTCGAACTCTTTGATTGACCAAGGACTATTTTCTTTTGTACTCACAGCAAACCTCTTTTAAAACTTGTTTTACGTTAAATAACGAAATCCATCCCGTCATACGCAACGTCAATTTTCTCTTCGGTGAGTTTTTGACGTTGCTCCGAGTCCTCTCGTAATATTGGATTCGTGTTGTTAATGTGAATCAGGACTTTCTTATCTGCCGGTAACGGTCTCAGTACTTCGATCATGCCCCCTGGTCCTGATTGCGGAAGATGTCCCATGTCTAGCGACATTTTGTTCGCAATGCCGAGTGATTTCATCTCGTCATTTGTCCAACAGGTTCCATCTACCAAAAGGCAGTCTGCTTCCTCCATGTATGGCTTGATATGGGATTCAATTTGTCCAAGACCGGGCGCATAAAATGTTTTTTTCCCGCTAGATAGGTCCTCTAACAAAATGCCTAAGTTATCGCCTTCGTGTGGGTCATGTCGGTGCGGCGAGTAGGGTGGTGCTTTGCTTGATAGTGGAATGGCCTTCACTTTTATGTTGTTAATGCCCTCTGGCTGAAACGAATTGTCATCATTCGTATGTATCTGGTGCCAATTTACACCACAGTAATGCTCTAATATTTTAAAGATAGGGTTTCCTGTGGTTAGATCTTCGTAAACCATATCAGTACAGTAAATATTCAAAGGCGTTTTCGATTCCCGAAGCATGAATAAACCGGTTGTATGATCTATTTGGGCATCTAACAGTACGATAGATTTAAACGCTGTATCGCGGATAGATCGTGCGGGTTGTGATTCTGGGAATTGTTGGAACTGAGTAAGGATATCTGGAGAAGTATTGAACAACAACCAATCAACATCGTTACTGCTCACTGCAATCGAAGATTGAGTGCGTCGCTTCGCGTTAATTGTCCCCTTACGAACACCGTCACAATTGGGGCAATTACAGTTCCACTGGGGAAACCCACCGCCGGCTGCAGAACCAAGAACTCTTACTCTCATAAATATTACTTTCTATTTTTACTTGCTCGTAATTAATAAGGAAAGCCCCTGCAAAAGGGGCCTTCCTTCACATACATTCGAAACAGAGATTATCTGTTTGCGATGTACATGGTGACTTCGAAACCGAAACGCATTTCGGTATACTCAGGCTTTGTCCACATGTTAAATACCTCCAAAAAAAATTAAAACAGACCACTAGGCAACCTTTCAGTTGCTTCCTGGCCGCCATGTCGCTAAAGTTTCATAGCTCACAAAGTGGGCTTAATAGTTACTTAAGTTCCATGGCAACGAAAGTGTGACGTGCTTGGTATGTATGCTCTGCAGAAAATTCAGCAAATCGTTCTCATGATTATCATTAGTTTAAAATCTTACTAGCGTATGATTTGGAGTTATAGCGAGAAGTAATTGACGAGTTTTACGGGTATATGTCGGTAGGAACTTTAAATGGCTACAGCGGCGGTATGCTCTGGGGGCTTTTGGGTTCGCTATTGATCCATGTTCTAGTTGTCGTCACGGTTCCGCAATTTGAGACTCGCGTTGAGGAGGAAAGTGATTTTTTAACGGTTCAGATTGACTCTGCTCCGGAAGACATTGAGCCTATAAAGTCACCACCGAAAGAAGCAGTTCAACCAGTGCTCCCCTCGCGCCCAACGAGATCTGTGCCAATGCCCCGGAATGTTCAGCCAAAGAGGGGTAGTGAACCTGTTTTATCTCCAATGGTTCCAGAGGTACCAAATGTGCCGCAACCTCAGATTGTTGAAGATAGTCAACCGCTGCGAATACCTGAAAACCGTTCGTCAGTCATTACTCAGGCACCACAAGATGACCTCATAATGCGAGATTCACCGAGCAAACCGATTGCGCCTGAAGTACTGCAACTACCTACACAGCCGCCAATCATTTCAGAAACGGTTGTGCCTTTAACGGCAGTTACTCGGCCTCAGCCAGTTACTCGGCCTCAGCCAGTTACTCGGCCTCA
>QXZO01000130.1 GCA_009886305.1 Betaproteobacteria bacterium | reverse complement strand
CGCCGTCTGGTATTCCTATACTCAAATTTTCGATAGAGCATAGTAGCGAGCAGATGGAAGAGCAAAGCCAAAGACGGGTTATGTTAAACCTTGATTGTGTTGCATTTGGAGAAAAGGCAGTTGAACTAGATCGATTTATTGTTGGACAGAAGCTTTTCCTTTTTGGATTTTTAATGAATAAGGGATCTCGATCAAAATGGCCTATTTTCAATGTGCAAGGGTTTGATAAGAATCAACTATAGAGATATTGGAGGATGTAATGGCATTTAGAAAAAAGAATGATAAACGTAAACCTAGCCGACCTTTATTCAAGCGGCGGAAGTTTTGTCGTTTTACGGCTGAAAAAATAGAGTGGGTTGATTATAAAAATACGGATATTTTGAAAGACTTTGTTTCTGAAAATGGAAAAATTATCCCAGCTCGAATAACGGGAACTCGTTCTCGTTTTCAACGACAACTGTCTGTGGCGATCAAGAGAGCAAGGTTTCTCGCGCTTTTGCCGTATTCAGACGCTCATTAATTTTTGACGGACTAGACCAATGGAAATTATTCTTTTAGAACAAGTTGTAAACCTCGGTCGTTTAGGCGATCTCGTTAATGTAAAGGAAGGATACGCGCGTAATTATCTAATTCCTCAAGGAAAAGCACAGAGAGCTACTCAAGAAAATCTTGCTGAATTTGAGCAAAAACGAGCTGAGCTTGAAGCTCAGCAGGCTAAAATTCTGTCAGACGCTCAGGGTAAGTTTGAAAAAGTTGACGGGGTATCAATTGAAATTGCTCAAAAGGCTGGAGTGGATGGCCGTTTATTTGGTTCAGTGACTCATTATGATGTTGCAGATGCGTTGAATGCTAATGGGTATGAAATTAATAAAAATCAAATTCAAATGCCAACAGGACCTTTGAAGCAAATTGGCGAATCTTCAATTTCTGTGACGTTACATGCCGATGTTGTGGCAACAATAACAGTGACAGTGACGCCAGAGCAGTAACCCTCTTTTCTTCATTGTAAAAGCCACGTTTTTTTAACGTGGTTTTTTTTATCCCAGAGAAGATGGATTAAATTTGGAGTCCGCTTTGGTAATTACTCGCTTCAGGATAAGTGGAAATGCTATGCTTTGTCGTATAAGTCCACCAGACCCGAAAAAGTCGCAACGAAACGTATGTCAGATCAAGAAATATTAGCTTTAAAAGTGCCGCCACACTCAGTCGAGGCTGAACAGTCTGTTCTGGGCGGTTTGTTACTGGATAATACTGCGTGGGATCGTGTGGCTGACTTTATGAGTGAGTCAGATCTGTATCGGCCAGATCACAAAGTCATATATCAACACATTACCCGGCTCATAGGATCCAATAAGCCTGCAGACGCTATTACGGTGGCTGAAAGTCTTGAGAACACAAAAGAGCTAGATCAGGTTGGTGGTCTTTCTTACTTAGGCGCTTTGGCGCAAAACACGCCTTCGGTAGCAAATATAAGACGTTACGCAGAGATAGTAAGAGAGCGCTCGATCCTCAGGAAATTAGCCGATACCGCTGCCGCGATCTCAGACACTGCCTATAACCCCATGGGTCAAGAGGCAGTTCAATTATTAGATGAGGCCGAGTCAAAAATATTCTCAATTTCTGAGGAGGGGGCAAGAACAAAGCAGGGTTTTCAAGATATACAGCCTATATTGACCCAGGTCGTAGAGCGTATTGATATGTTGTACAACAGGGATAATCCGTCTGACGTAACCGGAGTACCTACAGGGTTTGTTGATCTTGACAGGATGACTTCTGGATTCCAAGCCGGTGATCTGGTTATTGTGGCGGGTCGTCCATCCATGGGAAAAACGGCCTTAGCGCTAAATATAGCTGAGCATGTGTCTCTTGCCGAAGGATTGCCTATTGGGTTATTTTCGATGGAGATGGGTGCGGGACAGCTAGCCATGCGTTTACTGAGCTCCCTTGGCAAGATCAATGCTCACGATTTACGAACTGGACAATTAGCTGAGGATGATTGGCGAAAATTAACTAATGCTGTAGGGAGACTAAGTGAGGCGCCAATTCATATTGATGAGACTCCCGGATTGAATTCACTTGAGCTGCGTGCGAGAGCTCGTCGCTTGCACAGGCAATACGGTCAATTGGGCCTGATTGTCATCGATTATCTGCAATTGATGTCTGCGAGTAAGCAGGGTGAGAATCGAGCAACTGAAATTTCAGAAATGTCCCGTTCTTTGAAGGGCCTGGCGAAAGAGTTAAATGTTCCAGTTGTCGCTTTGTCGCAGTTGAATCGTTCTTTGGAACAGAGGCCTAATAAGCGTCCTGTTATGTCTGATCTTCGGGAGTCAGGCGCTATCGAGCAAGACGCAGACACAATTCTTTTTATCTATCGTGATGAAGTCTACAACCCAGACACACTGGATAAGAATAAGGCCGAAGTTATTATTGGCAAACAACGGAACGGACCCACGGGCACCGTTATGTTGACTTGGAACGGAAAACACACCCAATTTTCTAATTTCGCGAATCCGAATCAGTATTAACTATTTGATTGAAAGTGTGTGCTTTCCCGTTTTATTAAATACTATCTAAAACCTCTTGTGCATGACCAGATACAGAAACTTTTCTCCACTCTTGTTTTAGAACACCCTTTGGGTCAATTAAGAATGTGCTTCGCTCGATCCCCCTAACTTGCTTACCATACATATTCTTCATTTTAATCACATCAAACATTTGACAAACCGCTTCATCGCTGTCTGACATTAGATCGAACTCAAAGCCATGTTTTAATCTGAAACTCTCGTGAGATTTTAGACTATCTCGAGATATACCGAACACCATGCATTTTCTCTGTGAAAATGATTCCAAAAGTTCGTTGAATTGAATGCTTTCATTAGTGCACCCTGGGGTGCTGTCTTTCGGATAGAAATAAAGAACAACATGCTTTCCTCGATGATCCGAGAGTTTAAATATTTTCCCCGAGGTCATCGGCGCTGAAAATTCGGGTACTGCTAATCCTGTAATAGTAGAGTTCATGATTTTCCTAAAAGATTTGGTATTTTATAACGTAGCGTAGTCTGAAAGTATTGCACCAGCCAATGATGATAGCGTATCACCCGATATGGTATCTAAGTGATAATCAGGAGCCTGAAGAAAGGTGCTGAAATTCTTTTTCATCGATTTTTCGTAGGAGGCGTCATAATGTTTTGCTAGTAGATCTTGAATAAATTCATCCCATTGATCTTTTGAGATAAGATCGAGCCAAAAATCTACCCCACTGTTTCCATGTCTCGACCTCAGCTTATCAAGCTGCGTAACGAGAGTCGATGATTTGTGAATCAAGTGTTCGTAATTCTTTTTGAGGTATTCGCATCGTGTGCCTACTCCAGCTGATATTTTGATGCAAAATCCTTGTCGAAACGTATTGATCAATGATTCAGGAATTCTCAAGTCACCAATTTTTTTGCTTTCTGATTCGATAAATATAGGTTTTTTTTGATCAAGTTTCTGTAATTCATACCAAATTTTAGTCTCAAACTTTTTCTGAGTTGGTTGTATCGTATGAGGGTCAAAGCCTAAAACTGACCCCCGGTGCTGTGCTAAGCCCTCTAGGTCTAAAATTTGACCTCCGTGGTGCTTGATTTCAGTTAAAAGGTCGGTTTTTGCCGTACCAGTTAATCCACAGATTACGACGTAGCGAAAAGAAGATGCCAATATATTGGTGTCTGTAATTACGTGTCGTCTAAAGGATTTATATCCACCAACTAACTGTTTTGCGTTCCAGCCAATTTGGCGAAAGACGAGTGACATAGATCCGCTTCGTTTACCACCTCTCCAGCAATAAATGATGGGCGACCAATTTTCGGATTTTTCCGAAAGTCTAAGTTCGATATGGTTAGCGATATTCTTAGCTACTAAAGAGGCTCCAATTCGTTTTGCTTTGAATGATGATTCATTCTTGTATGTCCAACCAACTAATTTTCTTTCGTCATCATTTAGTACTGGCAAATTGACTGCGTTAGGAATATGGTCGAGCGCATACTCATTCGGTGACCGAACATCGATGATTTCGTCGTCAGGGCTTAAATCTGAGATATTAATTATGTCACGCTTCATGAGACAATTTGGTTTGAAGATGCATTTCTTGTGTTTACGATATTTAAACCTAGTCAATAAGTGGAGACTAGTTGGTCTTCCCGATAACTAACGAAGGTTATTGTCGCATGATTATAGTAATGGAGAGTGTTTTTGAAGTTAACTGAATATGCCCATGGCGGTGGTTGTGGCTGTAAAATTTCGCCCAAACTTTTGAAGGAGATATTAGCGGACCTCGAGCCGATCGCAGATAGTAGTCTGCTGGTTGGTTTTGATCAATCTGATGATGCAGCGGTGTATCAGATTAACGATGACACTGCATTAGTTGCCACTACGGATTTTTTTACGCCTATTGTTGACGATCCTTTTGCGTTTGGACAGATCGCCGCAACCAATGCTTTCTCTGATGTTTATGCAATGGGTGCGATACCGTTATTTGCTCTTAGCGTAGTCGGGATGCCCATTGATAAATTATCAACCGATACGATTTCGTCTATCTTACAAGGAGGGCGCTCTATATGTGAAGTCTTGGGCGTTCCGATTGCTGGCGGACACTCGATCGATAGTCCTGAGCCCATTTATGGGTTGGTCGTTATCGGTAAGATTTCTCCAGACAAGATTAAAAAGAATACGGATGCTCAGGTTGGTGACAGTATTATTCTCGGTAAACCTCTGGGCATTGGAGTCTTGTCAGCGGCATTGAAAAAAAATATGTTGAGCGATGAAGGCTATAAAGAAATGATTTCTCTAACGACTCAAATTAATACAACAGGTGCTAGGTTGGGAGAGATGGTAGACGTACATGCGATGACAGATGTCACCGGCTTTGGGCTTTTGGGCCATTTAAAAGAAATAGTGTTGGGTTCTAATGTGGGTGCGGAAATCAGGCTTTCTTCAATTCCATTTATAAACACTGCGAAGCGTTTAGTACGTGACGGAGTTGTGACTGGAGCTTCAAGCCGTAATTGGTCCAGTTGCTATGAACATGTGCAGTGTTTTGATGAGATGAGCGCGTTTGAGCTTGACTTGCTGACCGATCCCCAAACGAGCGGTGGACTATTAGTCACCTGTAGCCCTTCAGCAGAGGAGGCTGTCATTGAGTCGTTTCGTGAGGACGGTTTTACAAGTGCGTGTTGCATAGGCTCAATGGGTAGTGAGTTGAACAAAATCAAGATCACTTCATAAAGTTAAATTCGACATTTTAAAAGATCAAACTGTGTTAGACTCCGGCGCGAAAATGGAAACATGCCACCTGCACAATTTGTGCTTTAAGCGTCTTTAAATTCGACTTTTATTCATTGTTGTAAAACTCAACTAAACAAATAATCATGAAAAGTATTCGTAATATTGCAATCGTCGCACACGTCGATCATGGAAAAACGACATTGGTTGATCAACTATTGAAACAATCAGGAACGTTTGCTGCACATAAGCAGGTGTCAGAGCGAGTAATGGACTCGAATGATTTGGAGAAAGAGCGCGGAATAACTATCCTCTCTAAAAATTGTGCCATTAGTTATCAAGATACTCATATTAATATTGTTGATACTCCCGGTCACGCTGATTTTGGTGGAGAAGTGGAGCGCGTGTTGTCTATGGTTGATTGTGTTTTGTTGCTTGTTGATGCAGTTGATGGGCCGATGCCGCAAACTCGTTTTGTTACCAAAAAGGCACTTTCACTAGGTCTTAAGCCGATAGTAGTTGTTAATAAGATTGATCGACCTGGCGCCAGACCAAGTTGGGTCATTAATCAAACCTTTGATTTGTTCGATAAATTAGGTGCTACCGAAGACCAGTTAGATTTTCCTGTCGTATATGCCTCTGCTCTCGA
Organism: Betaproteobacteria bacterium; assembly: GCA_009886305.1. Classification (GTDB taxonomy): domain Bacteria; phylum Pseudomonadota; class Gammaproteobacteria; order Burkholderiales; family Eutrophovitaceae; genus Eutrophovita. The sequence continues at coordinate 7,554 of QXZO01000130.1, read as the reverse complement.
GGGTTGGGCTACTTTAAATGCTGAGATAAAGAATGATAGTCTAGTACCTTTATTTGAAACAATATTGCAACACGTTCCGGTTCGCGAGGTCGATGTAGATGGGCCATTACAATTACAGATTTGCTCTTTGGATTATTCAAGTTTTGTAGGGCGAATTGGAATCGGACGCGTGAATAGAGGTCGGATACGTTCGGGACAACAAGTACTTATGGTGGCCGGACCCAATGGAGAGACCGTAACCCGAAAGATCAATCAAGTCCTCATTTTTTCTGGTCTTGAAAAGGAAGTGGTTGAGGAGGCCGACGCGGGTAATATTGTATTAATAAACGGTATTGAAGACGTAAGTATTGGTCAGACGGTATGTGAAGTGGGATCTCCGCCAGCCGATGCGTTACCGCTCTTAACAGTCGATGAGCCAACATTAACTATGAATTTTGTCGTGAATACATCCCCGCTTGCTGGACGAGAGGGGAAATTTGTGACAAGTCGGCAAATTCGAGATCGATTGAATCGCGAATTACAGTCGAATGTTGCCTTAAAAGTCGAGTTCACATCAGACTCGGACACGTTCATCGTTTCAGGTCGAGGTGAGTTGCACTTGACTATTTTGCTTGAAAATATGCGTCGAGAAGGATATGAGTTAGCGGTAGGTAGGCCCCGTGTTGTGTTTAAGGATGTGGAGGGCGAACGTCATGAACCTTATGAAATTTTAACTATTGACGTTGAGGAAGAGAATCAAGGCGCGGTAATGGAGGAGTTAGGCAGCAGACGCGGCGAACTACAGGACATGATTCCGGACGGAAAAGGTCGAGTCAGATTAGAGTATCGAATACCAGCGCGAGGCCTAATTGGTTTTCAAAGTGAGTTCCTTACTTTGACTCGTGGTACTGGAGTCGCTAGTCATATTTTTGATGCTTATGACGTTTTAAAAGGTGACATTGATGATCGTAGAAATGGTGTTTTAGTTAGTCAAGATAATGGTCCCGCGGTAGCTTATGCACTGTGGAAACTCCAAGAGCGCGGTCGGATGTTTGTAGCGCCTGGAGAGGAACTATATGAGGGAATGATTATAGGTATTCACTCCCGAGATAATGATTTAAGTGTGAATCCGATTAAGCAAAAGCAACTAACCAATGTAAGGTCTTCGGGTACTGATGAGGCGGTAAGATTAACTCCGCCTATTGAGTTGACTCTTGAGCGTGCGGTAGAGTTTATAGCCGACGATGAACTTGTTGAAATCACTCCTAAATCAATTCGGTTGAGAAAAAAAGCGTTGAAAGAGCATGAGCGCAGACGTGACGCACGGGGTACGAAGGCCGCGTAGTCTTCCAAGCGGTCCGTAGATTATTTTTTATCGGCTATACTCATCGGATGGATATTTGGGTCGACAGTCCTCAACTAATGATCTGGATTATGACTTTGGTCATGATCTTTGTGTTAGTGGCCGTGGTTTTTTTATTCCGGCTGCCTAAAAAGATAAAAGCTATTTTAGAAAATCTCTCGATTGCTCAATCTAGGGATAACAGCGAGGTACTCAATTCGTTGGCAGATAGACTGTTGAGGAATCAATCTACACTAAATGAAAATCTCCGGTCTTTCCTCTCAAATGAACTCAATCAACTCCGAAGTAGTTCAGGGTCTTTCCAAGTTCGGCTAATTGAAGAGCAATCTGTAGGTAAAGAAAAAACGCTGGCGTCAATCAACGAAATGAGGACTGAGGTCCAGGCGAAGCTTGATTTAATCCGTTCGGAGGTTATTGCTCGTATTTTAGAAAAGCTATCTGAGCAAAGCCGAGCCGAGCGGGAGATAGTGCAAACCACATTGAAGGAGGCAACTAATCAGTTACATAATTCTATGGAGACACTCGGTAAGGTTACCGACAATAGATTAGAGCAAATTTCTGGAAAAGTGAATGAAAGGCTCGAAGAGGGGTTTAAAAAAACAAACGCCACTTTTGTCAGTGTAATGGAGCGTTTAGCAACTATTGATGAGGCACAGAAAAAAATTGATGGTTTAACAACTAACGTTATCGGATTGCAGGAGTTGCTTGGAGATAAGCGCTCTCGCGGAGCATTTGGTGAGGTTCAGTTGGAGAATTTAGTTAGAAACATGCTGCCTCCTTCGGCATATGAATTCCAATGTACGTACTCAAATGGTAACCGCGTTGACTGCGTTTTGAGACTGCCAGACCCTACTGGAAATGTTTCCGTTGATTCTAAGTTCCCACTTGAAAATTATCATCGCATGTTTTCGAAAGATAACGCAGATGGTGACAAGGCTGCAGCGCAACGGGCATTTCGTGCGGATGTCAAAAAACACGTAGATGCTATCTCTGACAAATATATTATTGATGGAGAAACGAGTGACGGCGCGGTAATGTTTATTCCCGCCGAAGCAGTTTTTGCTGAGATTCATGCCTACCACAATGAAGTCGTTGAATACGCAATGCAGAAGAAGGTATGGATAGTCTCACCCACTACGTTAATGGCGGTTTTAAATACAGCACGAGCTGTAATGAAGGATATTGCTACGCGAGAACAAATTCATATCATAAAGGAGGAACTCCGACGACTGAGCCTCGATTTTAATAGGTTCGATGATCGTATGAGAAAACTGGCAGATCATATTCGACTTGCCCATAAAGATGTTGAGGAAGTCAGAGTAAGTAGCGACAAAATAACTAAACGCTTTAACCGAATTGAGCAAGTTGAATTGAGTAATACCGAAGCTGTGTCTGAGGAGCAGGAGTTCAATGAGCCAATAGCTTCTATCGGTTTAGCAGATCCTTTAGGCCCGAAAGTTAGTTAGTAGGAGGTTTAGCTGAAAGTATCTGTCCTTAAACGCTTTATTAGATAAATCATGCTCCATCCTAAAAAAGGTACGGTGATCGCAGATAAGACGAAAAACCCTAATTTGTCTTGGGTGGCTGGCTCTCCCATTAAAGTTAAAACACCAATTAAACACCATAGACTCATTCCGGCAGCTTGAAATAATGAGTAAGTTATCGTAAGAACATACGCCCAACGTAATTGCATGAAGATGCCGGTGGCAAGTATTAAATGAAGTCCAGCAACGCACAAGTATAGTATTAGTTTCCCCCCGGTTAATCCAACCGCGACAATGAGTAAACACAGAGTCGCTAGAATGTTGGCTGTTGTGAGTAATTTTATTCCGAAAGGTCTCATAATGTTTGCTTTGCGACATGAATCATTGTTCTGTTAGGTGTTTTTTTTAATAAAAAGTTTTACTCGACACTAAATTGATTGAGGTTATTATTTTGTTTGATGGTATCGGCATGGCTAATTGTAGACTCTTTAAATTAATCACATTGAAAGTAGAATAATTTGAGTACCGAAGAGGAGATTGAGCGAGCCTTTAATTCCAATGGCCTTCTATCAGAAGTTGTGTCCGGATACAGGGCAAGAATAGAGCAAAGCGAAATGGCCCAGGCTATCGGCGCTGCGATTAAAAGTAAGGAGCCCATAATATGCGAAGCTGGTACAGGAACGGGTAAGACCTTCGCCTACCTCATACCAGCATTCTATTACGGTCGAAAAATTATAATAGCAACTGGTACGAAAACATTACAAGATCAGCTTTTCGATCAGGACATACAAGTCGTTCGAAGTGCTTTAAAAATTCCTATAACTGTTGCAAAGTTAAAAGGAAGAGCCAACTATTTGTGTCATCATCAAATAGAAAGAACCAAGTTAGAGCGATCATTTTCCAGTCTGCGAGAAGTTGAACTTTTTAATATGTATGAGCGAATGCTCGATAGTTCCGAGTCTGGTGATATATCCGAGATTAATATGCCGGAGGAGAATCCACGAGTTCAGTCCTCAGTGGTATCTACTAGGGATAATTGTCTCGGATCCGATTGTCCACATATCACGAAGTGTTTTGTCTTAAAGGCCAGGAAGAAAGCGCTAGCTGCGGAAGTGGTCGTGGTGAACCACCATCTTTTCTTCGCTGACTTAGCGCTTAAGCAGGACGGTTTTGGTGAGCTGCTGCCGGATTGCGATGTTGTTATTTTTGATGAGGCTCACCAAATTGGAGATGTGGCGACTCAGTTTTTTGGTTCAACTATCAGTACAAATCAGTTAAATGAGCTTCTTCGCGATTTACGCTATGGATCTGTGACCATGGGTGATCGTGTAGAAACGGTAGATGAATTAATCGATAGGTTTGAAAAAGGTATTCGTGAGTTAAGATTATCCTTCGAGGGCCTGAAAGGCAGATATGATCTAAGGGAGCGGGAAAGGTTTAGTAAGGCGATTGAATCATCTTCTTTGCTAACTGACATTGCTAGAGATTTAGCTGATTCTATCCGCTCCGTTGAATTGATTAATCTCGAGCTACAACGCTGCCGTGAACGCTTGTTAGAGACAAAAGATTTCTTGGAAACATGGAGTAAACTTGACGACCATAGTGTAATTCGTTGGTTCGAATCAAGTGTTCAGTCAGTGCGTATGCATTTAACACCAATAGACGTCGCTGATAAATTTAAATCCGTTGTGATGGATGGAGAAAGAAGCTGGGTTTTTACTTCGGCTACACTTTCAGTCTCCGGTGACGCGTCTTATTTTACCCAACAGCTGGGGCTAGAGGACGCACAGTTTAGGAGTTGGGATAGCCCTTTTAATTATTCACAGAATAGCGTGTTATATGTTCCAAAGGATATGCCTCAACCTGCTGAGACATCCTATGTAGATCGAGTGGTTGAAGAGAGCCTTGCAGCGATATGCGCTGCAAAAGGACGATGCATGATGTTATTCACTAGCCTAGCAGCTATGCGTACGGCTGGGGATCGGTTATCAAAAAGTCTGAAGGAAAGGAATGTGAAGATACCACTTCTGATTCAAGGTGATGGATCTAAATTTGAGCTTTTGAATCAATTTAAAAAAATAAAGAATGCAGTTCTGTTGGGAAGTCACTCATTTTGGGAAGGAGTCGATGTCCGAGGTGAGGGGCTGGTTCTCGTTATCATTGATAAATTACCATTTTCGGTCCCTGACGATCCAGTTACGGCCGGTAGAATTGAGTATCTTCGTAGCCAGGGTGGAAATCCCTTCATGGATTTTCAGGTGCCTGAGGCTGTCATATCCCTCAAGCAAGGTGCTGGAAGATTGATCAGGGATGAAACGGACTTAGGCGTACTGATTATATGTGACCCCAGATTATTATCTAAACCTTACGGAAAAAAGATTTGGAAGAGTCTTCCGTCTATGAGGAGAACCCAAGATTTGAGCGATGTGATATCTTTTTTAGAGACAGTATGAGGTTTCATTTGAGAATTGAGAGTGCCACGTATGCTAATAGAAACCAGGTGATGAGCACCAGAATTATGCCAAGTTTAAACTTAGGTTTAGTTTCTGCGCGTAGATAATCTTTGGCAAGAACTTCATATTTTTTGCTCACATAATGGGGTGTTGCAGCCTTTATCAAAGCGATTAGTATCGGAATGATAATAATTTCATCTAGATAACCAAGAATCGGAATAATATCGGGGATTAAATCTATAGGCGATAGTGCATACGAGACCATTAGACAGGTTATTACGGTTGCTAATACTCCCAAACCGCCGGCTTTTAATGCAAGCCAATAGGCGACAACGTTAGTAAATATATCCGCGATAAATTGTTTAAGTTGTTTGCTCGGTAATGTGAACTTAGATGTTCGCGAAAAGATCATGATCATCAGATCCAGTAATCGTAACTTTTACGATATCTCCCGCATTTAATTGGGGAGCTCCACTTATAACTACTTTTCCGTCAATTTCTGGTGCGTCGTACTTTGATCTGCCAAGTGCGACACCATCTGCTTCCAAATTATCAATGACGATCGTTTGCTCTGTGTCAACTTTGGCTTTAAGGCGTTGAGAGCTTATCTTCTGTTGATGTGCCATTAAGCGAGCTTTTCGTTCATTTTTCACTTCTTCAGGGATCGGCGTTTCCATTAATTCATTAGCTGTTGCACCGCTGACTGGGGAGTATTCGAAGCATCCCACTCTATCTAAGTCTGCCTCAGTGAGAAAATCTAAAAGTTCTTGAAAATCAGATTCTGTCTCACCAGGAAACCCAACGATAAACGTGCTTCTGATAGCGAGGTCTGGACAGATTGAACGCCATGTTTTGATACGGTTTAAAACATTTTCGGCGCTTGCTGGCCTTTTCATTAGTTTGAGAATACGGTGTGATGCGTGCTGGAAAGGTATATCCAAGTAGGGCAGGATAAGACCGTCAGCCATTAGCGGGACTAAGTCGTCTACATTTGGATAGGGATAGACGTAGTGGAGTCTGACCCAGGCTCCTAATTTACCTAATTCTTTACATAGTTCCAGCAGTCTAGTTTTGATTGGTCTGCCATTCCAGAAACCTGTTTGAAACTTTTTGTCTACACCATAGGCACTCGTATCTTGAGATATGACGAGGAGCTCTCGAACGCCGGATTTAACTAAAGTGCTAGCTTCTTCGAGTACGTCGCCAATTGGTCTGCTTACCAGCTTTCCTCTCATTGAAGGAATAATGCAGAATGTACATTTGTGGTTGCATCCCTCTGAAATCTTAAGGTATGCGTAGTGGCGAGGTGTGAGTCGCACATCGTGCCTCGGAGTGAGATCAAAAATTGGATTTTTAGAAATGGGAAAATTTGTTCGTATCGCAGACATTACCTCATCAGTTTGTTGAGGTCCGGTGACCGCGATCACTGATGGAAACTTATCTTTAATTACGTTTGATTTTGCGCCCAAACAACCGGTAACGATCACTTTCCCATTTTCTGTTAGCGCCTCATCAATTGCATCAAGAGATTCTTCTATTGCTTCGTCAATGAAACCGCAGGTATTGACGATGACTACGTCGGCTGTATCGTAGCTTGGACTGATCTGATAACCGTCTGCTCTGAGAGAGGATAAAATCCTCTCTGAGTCCACAGTTGCTTTTGGGCAGCCAAGAGAGACGAAACCTACTGATCTGTTAGTTTGTGCTTGCATAATTAAATTAAGTGAACTGCTCTGCGAGCACTTATGGGTGAATACTCTTTCGGCTTATCTATTCGGAGTCTTTATCCTTAGAGGGTGGGTTAGTAGGTGGAAAAGGAAATCCACTAAACATTGTATTGGCTTGTTGTTGCATCTGTTCTTGCATCGTGACGAATGCTTTGGCGTTTTGCTCAAGATAATTGGACATTAGGCCTTGGATTGCAGGGCCTTGCATGTTTATAAATTGAGTGTACGCGTTCGGATCGAACATTCCATTATCACCGGATGTCGATGCTCCGTTTTCTGGATTTTGTAGTTTCGTTTGAATTTCCATGAAGGTTTGAAGGTTTTTTTCGAGATAACAGCTCATCATCTGTTGAAACTCATTTCCGTAAAACCGAATAATTTGGTACAGCATCTGCGAAGAAAATATCGGTGTACCGTTAGATTCTTCTTCAGTTATTATCTGCAAAAGAATTGAGCGCGTTAGATCGTTACCAGATTTAGCATCAATTACTTGGAACTGAGAGCCCTCCATGACAAGCGTTTTTACGTCTCCCAGCGTGATGTAAGTA